>JACQUW010000228.1 GCA_016210115.1 Deltaproteobacteria bacterium
CCGCCGCTTGCGGATTTTATTGATTTAAATTGCCAGGGATGTTACAAAGTCTCTAGTCGAAAACGGTATCGGGGCGTAGCGCAGCCTGGTAGCGCACACGCTTGGGGTGCGTGTGGTCACCGGTTCAAATCCGGTCGCCCCGACCATTCTTTTTCTAAGCTCACGGCAACCTCACCTATTCGCCTCGAATCGCGGCTTTAGAGCTCTTTTTCTTTCCGGGGCTTGAACCTTCCTCGGGAATTTACCTTGATTGCCGTTCGCAGATTAACCTCATAAAATTAAATTAGGTCTTCGGCTTTGATCATCTCGTCTTTCATTCGGCAGGCCCGGACCAGCACGCGTTCCTCGAAGGCTACGGTCGAGACGTCCTGCTGCGATTGCGTCAAAGATAAATGCCGGCGCTAACTAACTGGGTCGACCGGGAGGTGGTCACTGATAACGGGCTTATCACCAGCCGCAAGCCGGCTGACATTCCAGCCTTTAGCCGGAAGATTCTTGAGGAGTTCGCTGAAGGTCAGCACAGGAAACAGAAGACTGCAGCGACGGGTACATAAGACAAAGAAGACTGTAGGGGTCCTTCTTCAAGATATGTAGGAAGCCGCCTTCGATCCAACTCCGCTGCTCGTCATTTCGCCAAAACAGCGGCAATTTAAGGAAAAATGCGTATTCATCCGCCGCGACAGGAACCGCGTGAGCGAGGAATTGACGAATAAGCAGGTATGTACATGAAGGGAATAACCAGTGCCGGCGCCGGTGGAACGACAGTTTTCCTTTTCTGTGGCTTTGGGTTTCGGATAACCTCCAGAAAAGCTGAATAACCATGCCAGTTATTCTGGAACGAATCAGAGATTTCCGGAATGCCAAATCTGGGATTCACCTGGCATAAAGATTGCCAACTGGGTCAATTAAATACTTTTCTTGATGAAAGGAGAACATTATGGCCAAAGAAGAAAAATCGAGAGAACAAAAAGGGGCACTCGCGCCGTCGCGGCCGATATCCGATCTCGCCCGGATGGAGCGCGAGATGGAGCGGATGTTCGAGGATTTCTTCAGCCCCAGGTGGTTTCGAAGGGGCGCTTCTTGGTTGGGCCGAAGACGGGGTGCTGAGATAGACTCAGTGGACGTAGACGTGTATGAGGACAAGGACGAAATCGTAGCCAAGGCCGAATTGCCGGGCATGAACAAAGAAGACATCAGCGTTGAGGTCAGCGACCACATTCTCACGATCAAAGGGGAGAAGAAGAAAGAAGAGGAAACCAAGGACGATAACTACTATTACTCGGAGCGCTCGTACGGCTCTTTCGTCCGGACTGTAGAGCTTCCGATGGAGGTAAAAACGGAAAACGCGAAGGCCAATTTTAAGAATGGCGTTTTGGAAATTCGGTTGCCCAAGACAGAGGAAGCGAAGAGGAAGCAGATTGCCGTTCGCGTCGAGTGATAGCGCCACGCGAAAGATTCCGATTAGGAGCTGTGGCGGATAGCCTTCGTTCTCAAACCGATGCCGCAAGGAGGTTTTTATGCGAGTTGCAGAAGTTATGACGGAACATGCCGAGGTCATTCCCGCTGATTTCCTACTGAAGGATGCGGCGCTAAAAATGCGGCAGCTTGATGTGGGTATACTTCCAGTTAGAGACGGCGACCGCTTGATAGGGACCCTTACCGACCGCGATATCACGATTCGGGCCACTGCGGATGGGTGCGATCCGACAAAGACGCCGGTTCGCGACGCGATGACGCCTGGGGTCGTTTACTGTTTTGAAGATCAGGATCTCTCAGAGGCGGCAAAGCTGATGCAGGAAAAACAAATTCGGCGTTTGCCTATCCTGAATCGGGAGAAACGGCTCGTCGGCATTGTCTCTCTCGGTGACCTGGCAGTCCATTCCGGTGAAGAAAAGCTCGTAAGCGAGACTATCAAAGAAGTATCCGAGCCGGCTGAACCGAACCGGTAGAAGAACAGCTGCAACGAAGAATGAGCATGGCCTTGGGGTGGGTGAGCCTCCGGTCGTCAGCGAAACTCGGCTGCAGGGTGTTTCTAAAGAATCAGCGGGGCGACGCTAGATGTCCAGGACGACGAAGGCTTCCCACCCTTCATTGGTCTTTTCCAGACGGAACCGGTGAAGGGTCACCGCTTTGACAGTCGACGCGCAGTCGATGCCGTGTCACATCGATCGTCTCGCCGGTCAATCTGGCCTGGAGAGAGAAGCTACTGTTCAGCCCGGTAATGTTAGTGCCGTTGATGCGCGCCGGAACTCTCATTCCTTTTTTGTAGGAAATTGGAATTTCCCAGACAACGTCCGATATACGTTCAACGGCAGGTGTAGACATACGCATTCACCTGGTCGGCGCGACTTATCCTTTGTACGTAAGGACCCGACCCCACAAACTTTTGGTTCCCCAGATGCCCGAACGAAGGCACTCGAGCTGAACGATCTGGCTGTGATCCACAAAAAGGTTAACCTCGGGCCCATAGTTCTTGATATACCAGGCAAAAACATCCGGCTCGGCGGCTTCGAACATCACCTTTTCCAAGCCCAAGCCTTTGGCAAATGTTGCCGGCGCATCGGTCCGCCATGACTTCACGTTTTCTGTGATCCCTTCGGACTCCACCATGATCATATAGGCCCCGGCCTCGAGATACTTTTTCGCGCGAAGAACGGCCCAATCCACATCCTGAGTACCTTCAGACTCGAGCTCGGACGCTGCGCTCGCGCCGCCGGCGCCGAATTGAATTCCGACTTCCGGCTTGGCCTTAAGTCCGGCTTTTTGCACTTTCTCAACCAACCGCAGAATGTCGTCCACAGGAACCGTAATGAAGCCCGCGGAGATCTCGATGATATCAAAGCCGAGTTCTTTGCACTCTTTTATGTATTCGTCCACGATTTTGTTTCCTTGCGCGAGAACATATTCGATAAAGCCACCGGTAGAAACCTGAACCTGATACGAATGGCAAAGCTCTATCAGCTCTTTGACAACACTCCGTGGCATAAGCGAGAATGATCCGCCGGCAAATTTCAGTGCATCCACATAGGAACCGACGGTTTCAAATATGTCTCGAAGGTACCGCTTCCCCATGGGCGTATAGTACGGGCCGCGTATTTCTGTGAGGCCCTGGCTGCGGGGCTTGGCCTGGCGCTGATTCAACCTTACAAACGAAAACGCCCTGTCATTCTGCCCGGCGCTTGGCATAAAGACGCCTCTCTTTTTTAGAAAAGAATGAGCAAAAGGAACGGCAACAACCGCCAGTCCAGTCAAGACACATCATCGGTTGACCCATCCGCCACAAATCTTTTTAGCGCGGCCGCGATCATTGGCGCGACGGAGACGACCTGGAGGCGCGGGGGATTCACGATGGGCTGCGCGATCGTATCGGTGATGAATACGGCGCGCACGCCTGCGCGCTCTAGCTTCTCAAGAGCGCCCTCCAAAAATAAACCGTGCGTCGCCGCCACCAGCATCTCCGGTAGAGCGCCTGATTCCCGCAGCGCGCGAACGCTCTCCGCAATGGTCCCGCCCGTGGCGATCATGTCATCAATGATCAGACACGGGTGGTCTCGGACATCGCCGACCACATGCGTGACGGCTGTTTCCCGCCCGCTTGCGCGCCGCTTATGCAGCACAATGAGCGGCGCAGCCAACCGACTGGCGTAGTCGGTGGCCATAGACACCCGGCCGGCGTCGGGTGATACGACGGCTACCCCATCCGGCAAAGCGGCCCGAATGGCCGCACAGATAGTCGGGACCGCCGTTAAGCTATCGACCGGCACGTGAAAAAAACCTTCCATCTGCGGAGTGTGCAGATCCAGCGTCACGACATGATCGATGCCCACCGCTTCAATCAAATCGCTCACCATGCGCGCTGTGATCGGTTCCCGCCTTCCGACGCGTTTATCGGCGCGCGCGTACCCAAAGTAGGGAATGACCGCCGTAATGTGGGGCGCTGCCGCGCGGCGACAGGCATCTGCCAGGGCCAACAGTTCAATCAAATGGTCATTTACCGGGGGCGATGTGGGTTGGATGAGAAAGACGGTCTTGTGACGCACCGGCGCCAGCAATTGCACCGCCACCTCCCCGTCGGGAAAGCGATCGACCTGGCAGGGGGTGATTGGCAACCCGAAACTCTGCGCGATGGCCGCAGCCAGCGCCGGGTTCGCAGTTCCCGTCAGAATCGCGCAGTCATCTCTCATAAATGGCCGGACCCGTGAAACCTCTGACGGGAGCGCAGGTCCGATATCCGCTCGATAAACGCGATCGCGCGCGGGACTCATCGAGCCCGTGTCGGATAGTGCCCGTCGCCAATTTCAGCGAAAGCTTGAGCTTCTGCTCCGGGATGATTTTTTCAGCGCTGTTTTTAAGATATCTCTTGCCATAGCAAGGTCAAGTGCCGGGTTGGCAGCACGCGTCGGCGAAGATTCGGTAGGCGAGCGGATCATCCCCCTTCAGATCTCACCCGTCACGCTGTAAATTCGCGCTGATCCTTCCCGGAAGGTCATAGAAAATCTGCTGCTGTTGTGGTAACGTTGCCGCAATTCTTTGTCATTCTCTCCATTCGACGTGAGGCGCCCTGTTCGACTTCCTGAGGCTTATCACCGGGCCAGAGAAAAGATGGTTCAGGAGCACCTGCTCCGCCGGGGGATTAAGGACGTTCGCGTAATTCAAGCGATGCTCAAGGTGCCGCGGCACCTTTTTGTGGAATCCGCGCTCGCCGATCGGGCCTATGATGATGGGCCCCTTCCTATCGGGGAAAAGCAAACGATCTCCCAGCCCTATATGGTTGCGCTGATGACCGAGGCGCTGGAGTTGAGCGGCGAGGAAAGAGTTCTCGAGGTCGGCACCGGTTCAGGTTATCAAACAGCCGTTCTGGCGGAACTCTCCGCGAACGTTTTTTCAGTCGAGAAGGTGCGCTTTCTCGCGGCGCGGGCCCGGGCGCTGCTGGACGATTTAGACTATTACAATATCGCCATTCATGTCGGCGACGGGACACTGGGATGGTCCGAGCATGCCCCGTTCGATGCGATTCTGGTGACCGCGAACTCTCCCGCATTGCCCGAGCCGTTGTTGGGGCAGCTATCGTTAGGGGGAAAACTCGTGATCCCTCTGGGTGATGAGGAGGCTCAGTCGCTCAGGCTCGTCAAGCGGACCGCATCGGGGCTCGAGCAGCAGACACTGGGGGAATGCCGATTCGTCAAGCTTTGTGGGAAATACGGTTGGCCCGAATAACAGCCCCGTGAAAACTGGCCACAGGCCCTTAGGCCGGCTCAAGCCGGCTATCAGCGTTGGGTTTTTGCTCATATTTTTCCTCTCTGCCTGCGCGCCGCCCCTCAGGGCACCGCTACCTCGTCCCTCGCCGAAACCATCCGGTGGGGTTTACCACGTCGTGAAACCCGGCGAAAATCTCTTTCGCATCGGTAAGGCTTACGATCTGTCGTATCAAGAATTGGCTCGCGTTAACGGCCTTACGGATCCGCACCAGATCCGGGCGGGCCAAAGAATTTTTATTCCCGGAGCGACGCGCCGGATTCCAGTGGAGATCATTACGCCGTTAAAGGCCACTGTAGAGCCCCCGGCTGTCAAAGAACAGATCGAAATAAGCCAGGACGGGTTTCTGTGGCCGATCTCGGGAACCGTCACCTCCAGATTTGGCCCGCGCAGCGAAACCTTCCATGACGGGATCGACATCTCAGCGCCTGAGGGAAGCCCCATTCGCGCCATCGCCGATGGCGAAGTGATTTACAGTGATCAACTCCGGGGTTACGGCAATCTCGTGATCATCCGTCATGACGGAGGATTCGCCTCCGTCTATGCGCACAATCAGCGAAATCTGGTGCGCGCCGGACAAAACGTCTCTCGCGGAGACGTGATCGCGGAGGTTGGCAGCACGGGAAGAGTTTCTTCACCCCATTTACATTTTGAAATACGCAAGGACAACATAGCCCGGGATCCCCTTTACTACTTGCCACAGTTGTCGTGAATTTCGTAGCAGGATTTATTCACGCCTACGGGTGCCTCGGGGCAAGCCGTTCCGGATAACTTGAGGCAGCTTTCAGATCCGTCCAGGTTCCAAAGCTCGACGATAGCGCGAGTTCTTTGCGAGACCGTGCATCCTTTGCAGCGAAAAATAGCTTGACAAAGTTCTGTTTTGCCATAGCATCCACGTGTATCATGATGCGAAACAGGCGAGTCATAAAGACGAATGTTTTCTGTATTTTTACCACCGGGAAAGCGATTTTTTTCACTGCGACCACCATGATCGTGGGCATTATTCTTTGGTATTTCATGTCGAGTTTGCGGTTCCAGCCGACATGGGGCTGCTCCTTTCAGCGGTGATGCTGGCTCACGTGATCCTGGCGCTTTTTTCCAGGCCGCCTTTATGATGCTTTTGCAGCCCAAGTTTATCCAGAAGGGGTTATTCTTTACTCATTGATAAAGGAAACAGTATTGTCTTAGAA
>JACQUW010000229.1 GCA_016210115.1 Deltaproteobacteria bacterium
AATATGGCCGGGGGACGACCGGTGAAGAAGAAGTCAAGGCTTATAGGGAAGAAGAGGGTGTGGGGAAGGATTCGACGACGGAAACCTACGCTGCGCTCAAGCTATTCGTCGATAACTGGCGCTGGCAGGGGGTTCCTTTTTATCTCCGCTCAGGAAAGCGGCTGGCTAAGAGGATCACGGAAGTTGCCATCCAGTTCAAGCAGCCGCCGCTTTCGCTTTTCAAGTCATGTGCCCTGGAGCAGTTCGTCCCCAACACGCTTGTTCTGCGCATTCAACCTGACGAAGGGATTTCGCTCGCCTTCGAGGTCAAGCCGCCGGGGCCTGAAATCTGTGTCAACCCGCTCAGCCTTGATTTCAGTTACAAAGCAGCTTTTGGAGCGAGTCCACCGGATGCGTACGAGACGTTGCTGCTCGATTGTATGCGCGGGGATTCAACTCTCTTTATTCGGCATGATTGGATTGAGCTCGCCTGGTCGTTCCTGACTCCAGTCATCGAAGCCTGGAAAACTACGCCGCCGCGGGGCTTTCCCAACTACCGCGCCGGCACATGGGGGCCGGAAGAGGCGGATGCCCTGATGGAGAGGGACGACCGTCAATGGAGGCGCCCGTGAGGGAGAAAAGAGGGAGCACAACCAGCGATGCGCTTGGGGTAGAGCTAGAGGTCGTTTTTGAAGAAAAACAAAAATAGGATCTATTTCTCAGAAAGGAAAGGGTTATGGACACCGTAAGATTTGGAACTTTTGACGGCCCAATTCAGTTTTAAATTCGAGCACGGCTCCAGCAAATACGTCCGCCGACCTGATCTGATAACCTCTGGAGGCAAATTCCCCAGCGTCCTGGACGCGCGCGTTATTTAATGAAATGGTTCGGTCTACCTTCCTGCATCCTCTCGATTCTTTTCGCGAACGGGACATTATTTCGGTCTCAACCAGGTGGCTACATTGGCCGTTTTCAAGTTCGTGTCTCATCATGCGCTATCTGGTCAACGAGAAAAAAAATTGGCCATGGAGAACCGGCATTCTCCTGCTTTTTCTTCTAACTGGAATTTTGTCTTTTGGCGCAGCAGGTTCTGCGCAACCGGAACTCAAGTGCCATGATCTCTCCTTTAAAGCCGGCGGCTCGGAAGGACTCCCGCGCGGCTGGAAGCATTTCACATTTCGCAAAATCAAACGCTACACAAGTTACAGGCTTGTAAAGGAGGGGTCGGGAAAATACTCGGTCAAAGCGCTGAGCCAAGCATCGGCGTCAGCCCTTATCCGAGAGATCGAGTTTGATCCCAAAAATTTTCCGGTTCTCCGTTGGCGCTGGAAAGTGGGGAACATCATCAAGAGAGGCGAGGAGACAAAAAAGAAGGTGATTATTATGCAACCAGGGTCTATGTGAATTTCCTCTACGATCCGGAGAAAGCCTCACCCCGGGAGCGAACTCAATACGGCACGGCCCGAACCCTCTACGGCAAGTATCCCCCCAAAGCGGCTATCAACTACGTCTGGGCGAATAAGCTTCCCAAAGGAAAAGGCATCGATAATGCCTATACATCGAGGGCCAGAATGATCGCTGTCGAAAGCGGTTCAGAAAAAGCCGGTAAATGGGTGAAGGAGGAGCGAAACATATATAAGGACTATCTGACTCTTTTCGGCGAAGAGCCGCCGAAAGCCATGGGCGTGGCTATTATGACAGATACGGACGACACCAAAGAACGGGCGGTCGCCCACTATGCGGACATCTCCTTATGCAGAGAATGAAAGGAAAGTGAGGGATCAAGCGCGATGCTTTTGACGGCTGGTCTTGGCCTTATGGTTGGCATTCCTCTTGGGGTGTTGATCGATCGCGGAGGTTTCTGCATGCACAGCGGGTTGCGCAAAATCCTCCGAGGCGAACCGTCTTCGTCTTTTCTCGCTTATCTCTTAGCTCTGGGACTTCAACTGTTCTTTGTGAATGCCCTGGCAGAGGGTCAACTCCTGATTGTTCCGGTTCCACCGCTAACATGGCTTGCCGCTATTACAGGCGGCGTCACCTTTGGTTATGGAATGGTATGGGCTAAGGGCTGAGCGACTTCTATCTGGTCCCGGGTCGGGACCGGAAATGTGGGTGCAGGGGTCGCAGTGTTGGGTTTCGCCATCGGTGGATTGCTTGCAGAACAGGGTTTTCTTAGTTTTTTTAGCCAGTGGCTGGCCCAGCCAGCGTTGTCTCTTCCAGACGCGACCTCCCTTCCGAAGCTTCTAGGTGCGGGTCCTATGTGGCTTGTCGTAGGGACTGCTTTCCTGATCGGCCTCCTACTGTGGTTTCTTCCGAAGCCGTCGCCCGAGCCTGAGACTTGGCCCTGGGTTCAGACGGGCCTCATCCTGGGCGCGCTGGGTACATTCGTGTGGGTCGCAGGTGCGCCGTTCGGATGGCATTGGGGACTGTCAATGACGGGACCGAGCCGGACGCTCCTGGGGTTGCTCGTAGACCAAGCCAGTTACCCAATGACCTGGGGAGCCTATATGCTCCTGGGAGTACCCTTGGGAAGTTGGCTAAGCGCGCGCTCCAAAGGGACGGCTCGCTGGCAGGTGCCGGAGGCACCGGAACTCGCCCGACGATTTTGTGGAGGATTGCTCATGGGTTTTGGCGGAACCGTGGCGGGCGGGTGCAACATCGGCAACGCGTTGACCGGCCTATCCGTCCTTTCTCTAAACAGCCTGGTGGCTACGGTGTGTATCTTACTGGGCCTGGCTCTAGGGGTCCGAGCACAGGAACTTTACCGTTGAGGAGGGAGGGGCGAATTCGAGTTTTCTGGAATACCGGGAACTTTTGGCCGACCAATCTGGTTTAAGGTCTGTCCAAACCGCAACAGCGGAAAAAAGGAGGGCCTTTATGAAGAAGACAATTGCTCGGTATATGCTTGCCTTGGCGGCCGCGGCATTCCTGCTCACTCCTGGTCTAACCTTTGCCCAGGCAAATCCCT
>JACQUW010000223.1 GCA_016210115.1 Deltaproteobacteria bacterium
CCACTCATCACTATATTCACCGCTCACTATTTCGATGGTCGGGGCGAGACGATTTGAACGTCCGACCCCCTGCGCCCAAGGCAGGTGCGCTACCAGGCTGCGCTACGCCCCGTCAGATAGCTCGAATATTCTACACATGCACGGTGTGAAATCAAGGAGACGGGCACTGACTTAGCCCTGAAAAATCCCCGGCAGCATCTCAACGAGACTTTTTAAGGCCTGCCCCCGGTGGCTAAATTTCCCCTTCGTCTCTCGGTCAAGCTCCGCAAAAGTCCTGCCGAGGGGCGGGTAAAAAAAGATCGGGTCGTAGCCGAACCCATTCTCCCCTTTGGGGGCAAACATTATCTCTCCCTCACATTCGCCGCGAAAAACCCATTCCTTCCTACCGAGCACCGCTGGGGCACACAACGCAAGCACGCAAACAAAGCGAGCCGCCCGTCGATCCCGTGGCACGCCGTTCAGGGAGCGGAGGAGCTTCTCGTTATTTCGCCTATCGTTGGCTCCTTCCCCGCTGTAGCGCGCCGAATGAATACCCGGCTCTCCCCCGAGCGCATCCACCTCCAAACCTGAATCATCCGCCAGTGTCAGATATCCCGAAAAATCACTCAGGCTGCGGGCCTTTTTTAAAGCATTCTGTTCAAAGGTTGAGCCATCCTCCACGATTTCCGGCGTTCCGTTCAAATCCTGCAAAGAAATGATTCTTACGGGCAATTCCCGAACCGCTGCCTGGAGCTCAGCCAGTTTCCCCGCGTTCGTTGTGGCCACAAGCAGATCCACGCTTCGCATCATCCCGACAAGCGCTAATTACCCGGGCACTTACGTTCCTCGTCCGGTATCGCTCCCGCCTCATCACATGCCCAGTGTAGCCATCCGGCCTAAGTCATCCCGCTTAAAGCATTTTTTTGCGCTTTAAGCAGCTCCCGAATCCCTTCTTCAGCGACTTCAGCCATACGTTCCAGTTTGTTCTTTGTGAACGGGTGAGTTTCGGCTGTGCCCTGCACCTCGACAAACTTTCCGGAACCTGTCATAACGAAATTCATGTCGACTTCGGCCCGGCTATCCTCGTCATACGTAAGGTCCAAAAAAACTTTGCCGCTCACGATGCCGACGCTCACCGCGGCAACTGAATCCTTAAGCGGATCGATCTGGATTTGCCCCTTCGTCATGAGCCCCTGGATCGCCTGGCTTAGGGCTACATAGGCCCCTGTAATCGAGGCTGTCCGTGTCCCGCCATCGGCCTGAATGACATCGCAGTCGATCCAGACTGTCCTCTCGCCCAGGTTGCCCAGGTCCGCAATGGCTCGAAGGCTTCGCCCGATCAGCCTCTGGATCTCATGGGTTCTTCCTCCAATTCGCCCTCGCGCGGCTTCACGAGAGATGCGAACCTGGGACGAGGAGGGAAGCATCCCGTACTCAGCGGTAATCCAGCCTTTCCCGGTATTCCGCACGAAGGGCGGAACCTTATCTTCAAATTTGGCGGTGCAGATGACGCGCGTATCTCCGAGCTCGATCAAGACGGAGCCCTCCGCGTGCTTGATGTACGCAGGAGTGATCTTTACGGGCCGCAACTGCTTTTCTTTTCGTCCATCCAGGCGCATTTCTATTCGCTCAGATGAAAGACAACCATCTTAAGCTCGGTCATTTCTTCCACAGCATAACGCGGCCCTTCCTTGCCGAAGCCGGACTCCTTAACCCCACCATAGGGCATCAAATCGGCGCGCCATTGGGGCCCCCAATTAATGTGCAGATTTCCGGCCTCGACGCGGCGCGCAAATTTCATGGCCCACTCCAGATTTTCCGTGAAAATCCCAGCCGCAAGGCCATAGACAGAATCGTTCGCGAGTTCGACAGCCTCATCGATGGAGTTGAACGGCGTCACCGCCACCGCCGGGCCGAAAAGCTCGTCACAAGAGATGCGCATCTTAGGGTTCACATCGGCCACCACGGTCGGGGCATAGATGGCCCCCGATCGGGTTCCACCCACAATGACCCGCGCGCCACCCCCTACGGCTTCTTGAACCCATTCCTCCACGCGCAGCGCATCAGCTTCACGCACCATGGGACCAACCTTTGTTTCTTCGCGAAGTTGATTGCCGGTGGCGAGAGCCTGCACTTTAGGACCAAGCGCGCTTAAAAAATCGCTGTAGATCTTGCCGGATGTGAGTACCCGCTGCGTCGAAATGCAGACCTGCCCGGCGTTCGCATAACCGGTTGCAGCGACTGCCGTAGCCACTTTGTCCAGATCCGCGTCGGGCATGACAATCACCGGGCAATTAGAACCAAGTTCCATCGTCACTTTCTTGATTCCGGCCAAACGACAGATTCGGTCGCCGATTTCCCTACTTCCGGTAAAGGTAATCTTGCGCACGCGCCGGTCCGACACGAGTGCATCTCCGATTTCTGCCCCCGAGCCGGTAATGCATTGAATGCCTTCGGGCGGGAGCCCGGCCTCGAGCAGGATCTCCGTGAGCCTCAAGGCCGAGAGCGGTGTGTCGGTAGCCGGCTTAACAATGACCGAGTTTCCCGCCGCGAGCGCCGGCCCGACTTTATGGCAGACAAGGTTAAGTGGAAAGTTGAAGGGGCTGATCGCCGCGACCACGCCGCAAGGAACTCGAAGGGTGAAACCAAGCTTCCTGCTCCCGCCCGGGTCACCGTCCAACGGCACAGTCTCCCCGTGAAGGCGCTTGGCCTCTTCTGCGGATCCCATGATAGTTTCGACAGCGCGGTTCGCCTCCAGCCGTCCTTCGGCGAGGATCTTTCCCTCCTCAGCCGAAATCAACCGCCCCAGCTCCTCGTTGCGGGCGGCCATGAGATCCGCGGCCTTTCTAAGAATCCTCCAGCGCTCATACCCGGGAAGCCTGGCCATAACCTTGGCTCCGGTTTCAGCGAAGCTCAGAGCCCGGTCAATGTCCCCCGCATCCGCCTTCGGAACCGTGTCGACCATCGAATTGTCAAATGGATTCTTGACTTCGATCTTGTTGGATTTTGCGACCCATTCTCCAGCGATGAATAGTTTCACGGCTCGTGTCCTCCAATCAAATGTTTCCCATCTCAATCGTCACTCGATGTCTTTTTCCCCGTCCCCTTTGTAAAAGTTGCGGCCGTAGCCCCTATGAAAGGAGGTCCAGCGAAGCCCAGCCTCTCTTTCCATGAGGTTCTGGATGCTTTGAATTTTGCCGTCCAGATCGTCAAGGTAGTGAAGAATGACCGCCTCAAGCGTCTGCGGCAAACGAGGCGAGCCGAATTCAAGAGAGCCGTGGTGGCTAATGAGCATGTGCTTTATCAGCATCGCCAACTCCTCGGGAAACCCAGGCAAGCTCCTGATTTTCTCCCCGACCATCTCGACCTCCATGACGAGGTGACCCAAGAGCTGCCCCCTATCGGTGTATTCCACGGCCCGTTCGAAGGAAAACTCATACGCTTTGCCGCTATCATGAAGAAACCCGCCGATGAGAAGAAGGTCTACGTCGATCCCGCGATAGTTCTCCACGACCTTGAGAATCAGTTTAAGAAGCGAGAGCGTGTGTTCCAAGAGACCCCCCAGATAGGAATGGTGAATCGACTTTCCCGCAGGGGCACGCCTGAAAAGATCCATAAACGTCTCATCGACAAAATACGCTTCCGCCAGAGCCAGGAGATAGGGATTCTTCATCCCACGAAGAATCATCTTTAGTTCTTCTTCCATGGCCTCTGCATTGAATTCGCTCCGGGGTAAGAAGTCCTCCACGGCGATAGATCGATCGTCCACACGCGTGATATCGGTCACCCGTATCTGAACCTTGCCTTGATAAGGGGTGGCCTGGCCCCGCACACGCACAAAATCATTCTTTTCGAAACCTTTCCCTAACGCCTCGGCGCGTTCCCATATTCTGGCCTCGATCTCTCCGCTCCGATCCACAAGCTTGAGGATCAAATAGCCGTTTCCTCCTTTGGTCACGCCGTAGTTCTTGACCGAGACCAGGAACGTGGAGTCCACAAGCTGGTTTTCACGAATATGCGCCACGAAAAGACCCTTCATCCGATCATCCCATCATTCGCAGGGACTGCGCCAGGTCATAGAGAGATTGGATAAAAAACCGCTGCAGAAAGATAATCACCACGAAAACCACGATCGGAGAGAAATCGATTCCTCCCGCATAGACGGGCAACAGCCGTCGTATCCGGTAAAGTACGGGTTCGGTCGCGGTATAGAGAAACCGGACAATCGGGTTGTAGGGATCAGCGTTGACCCACGAGATGACCGCCCGCGCAATGATAATCCACATATAGAACCACAGAATATAGTCAAACACCTGAGCGATCGCAACTAAGAGATTGGCCACGACAAACATCTTTTCTACCGCTCCTTCCTCGGGCCAAAGAGAGCGGTCCCGATCCGGACCATCGTTGCCCCTTCTTCAACCGCCACCACGTAATCGTGCGTCATTCCCATCGAGAGTTCTTTCAAATCGACATTCGGAATTTTGAACTGTTTCAGCTTGCTCTGCATTTCCCGCAACTCACGAAAATAGGGACGCACTTCTTCAGGATTCTCTTTGAAAGGTGGAACTGCCATCAACCCTTCGACGCTCAGCCGCGAAAGCTTTCCCACTTCCTCCAAGAGATGCTTCACCTCTTCCTTATGGATTCCGGACTTCGCCTCCTCCCGGGCCAGATTCACTTCAATAAAAGCGCGGACGGTCTTGGCTCTTTTTCTTGCTTCCTTTTCCAACTCCAGCGCCAGGTCCAGATTGTCCAGGGTCTGTATCAGATCGAAACACTCCACGGCCGGCTTCGCTTTGTTGCGTTGAAGGTGGCCGATCATGTGCCATTCTACAGGCTCGCAAATGTGCTTCTTCTTATCTCGGGCCTCCTGCACGTAGTTTTCACCAATGTAACGAACTCCCGCTTCGATGGCGCCTCGGATCAGATCGATGCTCTGTGATTTGGAGGCCGCCAGGATTCTTATCTCACCCGGACTTCGCCCACTTCTCGCCGCCGCTTCACCAATCTGGGCCAGGATCTTACGGTAGTTCGCAGCGACATCAATCATGATGCTTGTGCTTAGCACATCCGGCCTTGTAAATCATCCTGCAGTATTCGCAAAAGTCTGTTCCCATGAATTCTTGCGTTGAAGCGGAATTCCCTTACAGGACGCGCAGTTTGGGGTCCAAGGCATCGCGCAGAGAATCACCAAAAAGATTGAAGGCAAACACGGACAGGCTGATGGCTAGGCCAGGGAAAATAGCCATCCACGGAGCCCGCTCAGCAAATTCCACCGCCGCGCCGCGCAGCATCAGGCCCCAGGCGGGCGTAGGTTCCGCGACGCCCAAGCCGAGAAAGGAGAGGGACGCCTCCAAAAGAATTGCTTGCCCCAAGAAAGCGGTGAGCATGACAAGGTAGGGCGCTATCACGTTCGGCAAAATATGTCGAAAAATGATCCGGCCATGCCCAAAGCCTAAAGCCCGTGCTGCTTCCACAAACGGCATTTGGCGAAGCGAGAGGGCACTGCTTCGCACAACCAGCGCGCAGCGCGGCATCATCGGTATCATGATGGCAATGATCACATTAATAGTCCCCGTGCCTAGAACCGTGATAAATACAAGGGCCAGAACGATTAACGGAATCGATAGCAGCACGTCCATGACACGCTGCATGATGAGATCAATCTTTCCACCAAAGTAAGCTGTCGCTGCGCCGATGATCGCCCCCGAGGTCGCACCTAAAAAAGACGAAGAGAACCCTACCCACAGAGCGGTCCGGGACCCATAGATAATGCGCGAAAAAACGTCTCGTCCGAAGGAATCCGTGCCCAACCAGTGCGCGCCGGTTGGCGCCTGAAGCATTGCAAGGTAGTCGGTGCTCAGCGGATTGTATGGGGCGATCAAGTCCGCCAGTGCAGCCGTCCACACCATGACGAAGATGACGCCGCCCCCGAGTCCTCCAAGAGGCCGTCGGCGTATGAAGAGCGCGATGGCACCGGCCCAGTGATTTAGGCAGTAACCGGGAAGAACTGACTTTGATGCCCTGGCGGCTTTCTGCGACATCTTAGTTGAACCTAGTGATAACGGATGCGGGGATCAAGGCAGGCATTGATCATATCACAGATAAAATTGACGAAGACAAAAACGAAGGAGGTCAGCAATACCAGGGTTTGAACCATCGTATAGTCGCGCTGGCTTATGGCCTCGACCAGGAGCTTGCCGATCCCGTTAAGATTGAACACTTGTTCGGTGACTACCAATCCTCCGAAGAGAAACGCAAATTCGAGTCCAACGACGGTAACCACAGGTAAGAGGGCGTTTTTGAGCGCATGACGTACCAGAACCGCCCATTCCCAAAGCCCCTTGGCTCGCGCGGTTCGAATATAATCCTCGCGCAGCACTTCGAGCACCGTAGAGCGCGTCATCCGTGTCGCCACCGCCGAATAGCGGTAGCCGACAACGAGGGCGGGCCAGATGAGTTGAGATAAGTTCGTTTTTGGGTCAACCCAGAATGATGTAAAAGTGAGAGGCGGAAGCCATTTGAAATAGATGATAAAAGTGAGAATAACGACGATGCCCAGCCAAAAAGACGGAATCGCCAAGCCGGCGATCGAGAAGACGCGCACAAGGTAATCGATCCAGGTATCCTGCTTGATGGCTGCCAACGTGCCCAGTGGAATGGCGAGCAGCACCGCGACGAATGTCGCCATTAGTGCCAGTTCGATGCTCAGCTCCAAACGGATCCCAATCTCGTGAGAGATCGGCCTGCCGGTCCACATGGATATGCCGAAATCGAGCCGCATGATACCCCAGATCCATGTGACGAATTGCCGCAAGACAGGTTTGTCCAACCCAAGCTGCGCCCGCTCCCGCTCAATGGCTGACTTCGGGGCATAAGTGCCGGTGCCTGCGTACTTAAGCTCGACAATGTCGCCGGGCAACACGCGTAGCAAAAAAAAGATCAGCGCCGCCACGCCGAGCAGCGTGGGAATCACCAACAGCAGTCGCTTGAGAATGTATTGCCGCACGACGAAATGATGCAGGCGCTATTTTGGCGTCAGGTTTATCCTTTTTCCTTTCGCCCTTATCCTTTGCTTACTGCGCCAGCCACACGTCCCCGAGGTCTTGACTCACATAGTGACTCGGTGTGATCTTCCAGCCTCTCACCTTCTTCCAATGCGGAACGATTCGCTGCCACCAAAGAACTGGAAACTGATAAGCCTTCTCATCGAGAGCGCGCTTCTCGAACTGGCGCAAAATCTTCACGCGCTCCTTGGCATTATTCGCGCGGCTCTGTTTTTCATAGAGCTCGTCCAAAACAGTGTCGTTGTATTTCGAATAGTTGATCGGGCTCTTCTCGCTGCTGATGAATTTGAGCAACTGAAGATCGGGCTCATCCATGTAATCACAGGTAAAATCGATGCCGGCATCATAGTTGCCCTGGCGAAAATCGTTGAAGTAAGGCCCTTCTTCCTGCTGAACATGAGTCACATTAAGACCGATCTGGCGCCACTGATC
>JACQUW010000023.1 GCA_016210115.1 Deltaproteobacteria bacterium
CTCTGTTGTCGCCAGTAGGCAGGCACGGCAACCAGAGGGCTCACAATAACCAGAAGCTGGTTCATGGGCTTGATCATGTTGGCATCTGCGAGTCCGAAGAGGGAAATGTGACCAACACCTGCCAGGATACCTCCTGCAGCTCCCACCATCGAAAAAACCAGGCCCACAAATAACGCCCATAGAAAGGGAATGAAAGGATTTAGCGTTACGCCGGCGACCGCAAATTCCAAAGCCCTATCCGCCTTTAACCAACCCCTCCACTTTTTCCGCCACAAAGGCGACGAATTTGGAGCAGTGCTTTTTCCTCTCCGGGCTATTGAAATCGGTGAAATCCTTGACGAGCTTTTGGCAGGAGACTGTCCCGAATTGCTTTCGAAATTCCTCAATCAGCCTCCCGCTACGCTCCATGGCAGGCCTTCGATTCAGGGACTTGTCTGCTCTACCGTGCCGGACACCGATGGCCAGAATCCCCCCAACGATGCCTCCGCACAGTTCCTTCTGACCGCCGCATCCTCCCGCAACCCCCGTAGAAGAGCGAACGGTTTCATCGGATACGTTCAAGATCTTTGCTTGCCTCAAACCGAGCAAGACAGCCTCCCCTCACCCATATCCGTCCAGAAAAAACTCTTGAGCGAGTTCTCCTGCGCTCATAAAGCGGCCCTCCTTACTTGCCTTTAACAGATCGCACCCGTGAACGATTGGATAACCTCGTCGCGGCCCGCTCACATGAGTCAAGTTGGCTTGCTTCGGTCGAGCCTTGCAGCCGATATTTTCCATTCTGCCGTTGTCGGGTCGACAGAACTCATACCCAAATCGAAATACAAGGGAGAATACCAAACTCACCGGGGCTGTGTCTAATCAGCCACGTTTGCGCATATGGGCAGGCCAGGAAGCTCCTTTACGAGGAATGCTCTTTCATGATTTCATGGATCTCTTTGGAGTCTACAAGCTGGCCGGCCTTAAGCTCACCCAAGATCCGTCTCATCTTCGCTTGGTGCAGAAGCATGACCCCCTTCGGCCCCCCGGTCAGGTTCCGAACTTTCCAGTCGCATTTTTCAAGCATCGGTTCCAACATGGCCGCAAGCCGGGATGGGTCATCATGGGATTGAGCCCACAGAACCGTGCCAGAAAGAAGAACCAGCATCGCTGCCAAAAGGGCTATTTTCGTTTGCATAAGAGCTCCTTCTGTAGGAATTTTCTATTTACCTCTAATGCCACATTTGCGAATTCGCGCCCGGGTTGTAGACGAGATGGGTGAGCGCGAACGCGATTACCTTGGAGGCCTCTTGCTTGTCGCTGGCGAGTTTCATAGCCTCCTCAGTCAACGCCACAATAAGATCTCCCACCGTGATCTCTAGTGTTTCTTCGCTATCCATGGGCATCACTTTCGATGATGGTTACGCCGCTAAGCTTAAGCATCGTTCGATCAGAATCAGATCTCTCTCTCCAAGTCTCAATACCGGGTCTCCATCTTCATCATGCCACAGGCCCAGTTCGTCACTGTCGAATTTGACAAGGAAACGATTCCCCACCCTGTTCTCTACTTGCTTGATGGTCCCCCTGCGCTCAGGCATCCATGAATGGGTGCTCACTACGATGACCCTGTCTCCTTTCTTGAGATTTATCATTTTCGGCCTCCCTTCATCAGCCGCGTCTCCATTTAGGGCTTCTATTAACTTAGTACGGAGAGAGAGGACGGATACGATGGTCTGTCGCGGCGGCGAGTTTTGTACCTAACGAGGCTTCGCCTCCGGGAAACGGGAAATCTTTGAGGACTGTTTATGTCTGATCAGAGGTAAGAAGCGGGGCACTTGTTCCATGTATTCGCGGTAGCCGGGCAGGCGCTGCAGCAAATCTATTTCCTCCAGCCGGGCCTGAATGATGAGCGAGACAAACCCAAAGGCGCAGGCTAGCACAACCGTTACAGTTGGCTTAAGCAACGCAATGCCGATAATGATCAGGAACCCGCCGGCATAGATAGGATGGCGTACGTACGCATACAGACTGTGCCGCACTAGCCTGTCCCAGACGGATGGCATGTGCGTTGGTTTACCCAGCACCATGTGTCCCCAGATGAATGGAACCAAACCTCCTACAAGAAGTAGCCAACCCAGAGTCTGGGTTCCGACGTTGGGAGTGAAAAGCAGAGGCACGGGTTGTCGCCAAGCCAAAACAAAACCGAGGACCCAGACGGGGATGCCCAAAAAGTTCCTCAAAATCGAGCTGGCCAGCTCGCCACCCCGTACGCCCCAACGCAGGGAGTAGGCGGTGGTAAATGCGCTTGCTTGGGATTTGCCTCTCGCTCCTGGTCGCGCAAGAGACACACTCAGAGCTTGACAATTATTCTAAAGCCTCTAACCAGCCATCACAGCTCCGGCTCTTGCCCTCCAAATCTGTTCTCTGGAGCGCAAAGTGCTACTCGCTACCCTCTCGGATCGGCCTCTCTTCCGGTTGCTGAGCTACCGTAACTGTTGTCCTCTTCTCTTTCTGTTTTTCATCAGCGGCAGCGGACTGTTGCGCCTTTGCTGTGTGGCTGGCTACCTGCGCACAGCCTCCCACAGCCAGGACGGAAAGAAGAGCGATAACCGTCCAAAGAACTTTTCGTGACTTCATTGTTTGTCCTCCTTCGTGCTTAGAAGGTTCTGAACCCCGAAGGGCTGGAGGGAGCCTGGACCCCCTCCAGATTGTCCGGAACTATTCGCCCAGCCCCCGACGGTCTATGCGATTCCGCTCGTACTGGCGAAGTTTAATCTCCTCCGCATCAGTCATAATCCGGCCGTTCGGGTCAATAGAGCCACTGACGATTCTCCAGCCGTTCATGTTGGACTCGGTAAAGTCCGGGATGACGTGGAGAGCGTAGTTGGGGAAAAGCCTTTTTGCCTCTTCCACGTAAGAGGCGTTGACACAAATCTCAGTCCCGTACTGACCCGCTTGAGCCGCTGCTTTTACCTTCTGAGCCGCCGCGTTTCCAGTCAATGAAAGGGCGAGAACTACAGTCAGAGCCACCGACAATAGCACGTTGTTCATTCTGCTCACCTCCTTTCGTCTCTTTTGATTAGTAATACGAAAGAGGGTGCCGAATACGACGGAGTTTATACCGGGGAGGCAAGAATTTGGCGCCGGAAGTGTACCGGTAGGCCGAACAAAAATTCCAAACGGGCGAAGGCTAAGATTGCGTAGCTATGGATCCCTTGAGGTTGATGCCATGAGAAAAGGCATGAGAAGAGAGGCCAGAGGAAGCCGCTACTGAGTCAGATCAGGAACGAGCCAGCGCAACGCCAAGCCGCCACAGGCCTACCGCTATGAGGACAAGGCTGATCCACTGGTATTCGGTCATACCGAGACCCACAACAGGATTGACACGCCAGAACTCCACAATGAACCGCATGAGTCCGCTCAGGATCAGATAAAGCCAGAATATCGCCCCATCCGGATAAGTTCTTTTCCTGAAGGGCCACAGGATACCGAATACGATGAGCGATTGGATAAACTCGTAGATCTGCGTGGGATGAACTCTGACTCCCGGCGGGTAAGGGATGCCGGTCAAAGGATGAAACCACCCGGCAATTGCGTTGGGAAATGCCATTGCCCAAGGGACATCGCTTACTTTTCCCCAAGTCGCGTCTCCCGCGAGGAAGCAGCCAATGCGCCCGATGCCATAGGCCAACGCCAGGGCCGGCGCCGAAATGTCTGCAGCCTTAAGCCATGGTATCGCACTACGCCGGACTACCCAGCTAACGGCCAGGGCGCCACCTAAGAGTCCCCCATGCCAGCTAAAACCCGAACCGCTCCAGAGAAATTCGAGTGGCGCGCCGATAAAGCTTTTCCATTCCTCAAGGATGAAAAGGAGTCTTGCGCCAATGAGCCCGCCAACCGCAGCGCCTACAACCATGCTCGACGCGATCTCAGGATTATAGCGGTGGCGCTTGAGCTCAAGCTGCATGACCCAGGCGCCGGCGAGAGCGCCCAGGGCCCAAAACACGCCTAAGCTGTAAATCGTAACGGGGCCGATCTTGAACAGAACAGGATACATTCACGACTCTCCGAAGCAGGAGACAAGGGCAGTTATTCCATGTGCCTGTCGCAGTCGCAACGACAGCAATAGAGTTGATGGTCTATGGGAAGTAAAAACCGGCACACGTGGCGCAAATTTTTCTATTCAACCCGGTGGAGGCCTCACGGCATCTTGGAGACGCCGGTCAGCGTCTTGAGATTTGCTGTGAGACCTCCACAGAATCTATCTTCCCCGGAACAGCTAGTCCCGGCCGGTGTGCTCCCTCTCCATGTAGAGTTCTTTCTGCAGGGATGCGGGGGATCTAGGAACCGTCCCTTTTTTCGCCTGCTCTTCCTCGTTGTAGCCTTTAACATCCACGTGCTGCCAGCTTCTCAGCACTCCAGGCTGCTCTCTTGCTAACTGTTGGGGGGCCACTTGGCCGCAGGCAGATATAGCCAAGGAACCTGCGAGCGCAATCCCCGTCCAGAGAACTTTTCTTGAGTTCATTGTTTGTCCCTCCTTTTTGAAGAATGTCGAACCCCTCTGACCACTAATACGAACGAGGAGGGCGGATACGATGCCTAACCTGCTTGAAACGAAAAGCGGCGGCGAATGAAGAGACCAAGGCTTACGCCTACGAAGGATCCCACATACGTCCCGAGGCTCGCGAAAGCGATCAGACCGAGGCCATGGTTGTGAGTTGAACCCTGGAGGTAGATGGCGGGAGAAAGTAAGATCGTCGTAAAGAAAGAGCCTATAAGCAGATTTTCAGATGAAGGAGAAGATCTACTAAAGCCGAAGATAAAGGCACCGATGAATGAAGCGAGACAACAATGAACCCACCAGGCTGCTGTAAAGGTATTTCCTACGCCAAAGAGGTAGTTGGTCACAACCGCAATCTCGTAGGCCGCGGACATGGCGAGCCACCGGAGGGGTTCTAGCTCATAAACCATGAAAGAGATAAGCAAGGTTAAGAGCGTGATCGAAATTGAACTGGCAGAAATCAGATCAAATTGAAAAGATCGAGGCCCCTTACCTTTAAAAATCAGCCAAACCCCTCCAGTAAAAAGCAACCACCAGAGGCTAAAGAGAGGGACGAGAATAGAGTGACCATGAACCCCGGGATCGACGAGACGATGGATCAGACCATAGGACATGACTGTCATGGCCAACCCTGCTGCAACGGGAAGGAAGGCTGCCCAAAGGCCTTGCATGGGAATTTTGGCAAGCCAAGGGAAAAGGGAATTTTCTTGCTTCAGATGCCCAAGAATTGTCAGGCGAGTTTTCTCAGAAACGTCCAAGGGAATCTCAGGAGCCGGCAAGGAATCAAATTTTTTCCAGACCATGGCCACTTTCCGGTCCTCAGCCGCGCAAGCGGCGCACTGCAAAAGATGATTCTCGACGGATTTTTCTTCTCGAGGAAGAAGGTCCCCGGCGATTTTCTTGACCAGCAAAGGCTCGAATTCCGCGCACTCTTTGTTTCGCTCAGGGTTCATTGACGCACTCCGGCAAATGACGCCGCCTTGGCTGGCCGCCCGCTAACCAAAAGCCTCCAGTTATAATACGAGCCAAAATGCAGAAAACGACGGGTCAAATTGCCTCCTGTGACACGCCCCCAAGAAGCGGGGAGCAGGGAGCATGGAGCATTGAATCTCCCAACCTCATGGTATTCAGGGTTCATCGACGCACTCTCGCAGACGGCGCATGGCTCGTTGTATCAACTGGTTGACGGCGTCGGTTGACCGGCCGGTCACTTTTGCGATTTCTTCATATCGAAGGCCGTCGAAACGACTCAAAATGAGCGCCTCCCTTTGCTCGTGCGTGAGCCTGGCAAATGCCTCCTTGAAGGAGATAAGCTTACTGCTCCCGTCGGGAACTGAGCCTTCAAAGCTGTTTTCATCGCAGTCCTGCTTCTTCTCAAGCACGCGAGCTTTCCTTGACTGACTCTGCTCCCTAAACCAGTCTCGGGCAATGTTGTTGGCGATCGTATAAATCCAGGTCTTGAATGACAATTCGGGCCGGTAGAGATCGCGTCCTTTATGGACGCGCAAAAAAGTTTCTTGAAACAGCTCTGCGGAGGCGTCCGGGTTGCCTGAGCGCCGAAGAAGAAACTGGTAGATCTTCTTGCTATACCTGGCGTAGATTTCCTCAAAGCCTGCTTCTTCGCCTTTCTGGTATCGGGCCATCAACTGTTCATCGGTAGGGCCAGAATCTGAAACTTCACCCTTGTCATCCGCGACAGAGGTCGAGAAACTGCGGCTGAGGCCCTGTTCAGGGACCGCGCTCCGGGCGCGCTCCCTCTCTTTTGCGCCGGTTTTTGCCAACACAGCGGTTAGGCTCCGTGGCGCGCTCCCATCGGCTGGTTCAGCAAATAGAAATTGATCAGCGTAAATAGAAGCGAGAGAACGACAAATGGCACGAACGCCTTTCCGGTTTGCTCGCTTCGGTCAGAAAAACTCATGGTAAGCCGGTAGCCGACGATTAGAGAAAAGACAAAGCCAAACAGAACCAGCAGCATCTCGAGCCAGTAGACAACATCCGCCGAGAGCAAGGGTGCGAACTGCCAATTCGGCTCGCCGGGATCAATGGGAGTGAAGCGGGCGATGGTTCGCTGCAGGGCCGGCATAACACCTGGTCCTTCCGTAACCAAATGGGATATATTGTGCGCGAGATGCATTGCCAGCCCCACCGGAAGAAACATATAGGCCAGTTGCGTGAACGTTTTCTTGATGCCCTTCCCGTTTTCGCCTGAAATCCGGTTAACTGCCCATGCGGCGCAAAGGCCCAGAACAGGAAACAGCAGCAATGATCCCAAAAAGAACACGGCCGATTCTACGACGGTCAGATAGGTCACGGGCTTCATCAGAACCCGAAGGGACAGCGGAATACCTTTCGCGAGGCCAGAAATCCAACCGCCCCATGCCGTTATCATCTGGGCGGTCAGGATCGTGGTCACTCCTACCAACACGACCGAGAGATAAGCTTCGTCGAGCCAACGTTTGCCGGACGCCCAAAGATCTTTTCCAAAAGAGCGGAAGCGCAAGGCCAAATTACTGCTTGGACAGCTCCGAACACATTCGAAGCAAACGTTACAGAACGCGTTCCGGTCGACGGTCATGGGAAACTCAAACATCGGGCAGCCGTTTCCCTTCTCATTTCCCCGATAGCAGTCCTGCCGGCAATTCTTCTGGCACAGGCTACGATCGGCGGCCCGCACCTCCACGGGCGAGACCATGGAATAGAGCCCCACCAGCCCGGTGATGGGGCAAAGATAATGGCAGAAGCTTCGCCTCTGAAAAACAGCTCCTATACCTACCGAAAGAACTGCAAAAATCACGATTACCCATGCAGTCAGTTGCGGCGACCTTATAATGCCGATTTGCTCGTCTGCCCACGTGAAAAGGAGAAACGCAACCGTTGCCAACCAGAGATTCCGCAAAGCTTTGGGAAACAATCTGGCGGGCCGGAACAAGTTTGCCGCCCATTCGTTAAGCGCGCCAAAGGGACACATGACACACCACAGCCGGCCGACCAGAATAAAGGTAAAGATGATCCCGGGCCACCAGAGAATCCATGTCAGCTTTGTTGCCAGATTCTTCGCCCCCTCCTGGATGTCGAAAAATCCCAGGAACGCAATAACGGCTATGATAATGAGGGTCGGAATTTGCAGCAGCGGTTGAAAACCTTTCCAGGTTACAAACCGCGCCAACCATGAGATGTCGAGCAGGTTTAAAGGGCTCTTGTGCCGGGTTGGAAGGCGGGCGCGTACAATGGCCCAGTAGATACCGCCTGAGGCAGTCACGATGGCCGTAAGGGCGAAGAGTGCAAAACCAGCAGAGAGACCGGAGGCAGGAGCGACATTCAATTCGAAGTCAAAGACCGCGGGCGGATTGAAAGTTTTTCCATCGAGCTCCGCGAGAGCGACACGCACCCGATGAGGACCCGTTTCACTGAAAGTCCGTGTCAGAGTGTAGCTGCCCGCCCATACCACCTCCGGCGCCGGAGATAAGGGAACCTCAATCATATCAGGTTGTGGAATCGGAGCTTTGTCAGAGGCACTGGCACGGTTCAGCAGACGAGCCGGGACGACTCCTATAAAAACCTTGCCATTGCGGACAGGTTCAAGAGAGCCGTCTCTCAAAATTTTCAGAATAATCTTGTTTTCCGCTCTGAGCCGCAGAGGACGAGGCAACCCGAGAAGCTCCACCTGGAACCCATCAAAAATCATGAGCCTCATTCCGCCCGCCATCGGAGTGGCTTCGGCGTGGTCCCCCCCGGCCAACGCGAGTGAGGTCGCAAAGACCGAAAATAGTATCAGCCAAATTAAGCTCAGGCCGAGAAAGCTTCCGCCGCCGGTGACCTGTCGAGCATTGATTCCCATCGGGGTTGCTCGCCGGGCTTTACATCCGGCTGTATTTCCGATCGATTTCACGCCGGATTTCTTTCATGCCGTAGCCCTGCTTCACCATTCGAGACGCGTCCAGCGCTTCGTTCACGCAGACGTCGCAATTTGCCGCGTGATTGTCGGTATAACAGGAGAGCAGCGACCGGTGGCCGGAATGCTTATCGCACTCGCAGTAACAATAGAGTTGATCGAGAAGATCCGGCATGTCTTGCGCGATCTGATAAGCCGTTCCGATTTTTCCCACAAACAGAGCCGGCGAAAGAGTTGCCTTCGTCTCCCGCCGTACATAGGCGCTTGCGGATTTTGGCTCATCGTTCGCAGAACGACCGGGATTGCTTGTGTACACCCAAGCTCCGGCCGCCAACGCCAAGACCGCGACCAGAATTGCAACCTGCAAACCGCGTCGTTTGACACGGGCCGGTTTCCTACCTTTAGTGGGTGTTTTTTTCTTTCCCATACGAATCTCCTTCCTCATTTGATTAAACCTTTTTTTACTTCTTTTTCGCCGATCATAATTCTTCTATGTCGTGGTGGCTGCGGGTTGTGAAGAAGACTTTCTTATCCCCCAGCCCCTCCAGATCTCGAAGATGGCCGGATAAACCAGGAGCTCAAGGACGAAGGACGTGATGACGCCTCCGATCATCGGCGCGGCAATCCGTTTCATCGTGTCGGCTCCGGCGCCGTGGCTCCACATAATCGGAAGCAACCCCATCAGGATCGCCATGATCGTCATCACCTTCGGCCGGATCCGCTTCACCGCGCCTTCTATAATCGCGTCCTTGAGGTCTTCGATATTTCGCATCCGCCCTTCTTTGCGCCATTTCTCGTAGGCGTTTTCGAGATAGAGAAGCATGATCACTCCCGTTTCGGCGTCCACACCGGCCAGCGCGATGATTCCGACCCACACGGCGACACTCATGTTGTAGCCCAGAAGATACAGGAACCAGACCGCTCCGATCATGGAGAACGGAACAGCCAGGAGCACGATCACACATCGTCCCACCGACCTGAAGTTGATGTAAAGCAAGAGAAAAATAATCAGCAGAGTAAGCGGCACGACGTAAATCAGTTTCTCTTGGGCGCGCTGCATGTATTCATACTGGCCGCTCCATACGAGCGTATATCCGGTCGGGAGCTGGACCTGCTCCGCCACTTTCTTTTTTGCCTCTTCGACGTAGCCGCCGATATCCCGGCCGGCCATATCGACATAAACGTAACCGGAAAGCTGCCCGTCTTCGTCGCGGATCATGGCCGGGCCTGAAGTCAGCCGAAGCTCCGCCAGCTGCCCGAGGGGAACCTGCGCGCCGTCCATGGCTGGAATCAACACCCGTTTCAATCTATCGGGATTGTCGCGAAGCTCCCTCGCATACCTCACGCTGACGGGATATCGCTCTCGCCCCTCCACCGTGGTGGAGATGCTCTCGCCCCCGATGGCCGACTCGATGACCATTTGAATGTCGTCAATCGCGAGGCCGTACCGGGCGATCTCCTCGCGTTTCAATTCAAAGTCGAGGTAGTAACCCCCTGTGACCCTCTCTGCGTACGCCGTCCGGGTCCCCGGAATCGGCTGAAGCACCATCTCCAGATGCTTGCCGATCTCTTCGATCTTGCTCAGGTCGGGCCCATAGATCTTTATGCCCACCGGTGTGCGGATTCCCGTGGAGAGCATGTCGATGCGGTTTTTAATCGGCATCGTCCAGGCATTGGATACGCCCGGCAGCCGGAGCTTTTTGTCCATCTCATCAACGAGTTTTTCCCAGGTCATTCCTGGGCGCCACTGGGACTCGGGCTTGAGCATGACCGTCGTCTCACCCATGCTAAACGGCGCCGGATCGGTCGATGTCTCCGCCCTGCCTGTTTTGCCGAAAACCCATTCGACCTCAGGGAAGCTTTTCAAAATCCGGTCCTGCACCTGGAGCACCCGGCTCGCTTGAGTCGTCGAAATTCCCGGCAGGGTCGTGGGCATATAAAAGATCATTCCCTCATTCAGGGGCGGCATGAACTCCGATCCCAGCCGCATGTAAGCGGGTATTGTCAGGATAAGCGCCACAACCGCCAGAACAATCGTGCTCTTTCTAAACCGCAGGACCAGGTGAATAACCGGCATATACAGAGCGATCAACAGGCGATTGACCGGATTTTTTGCTTCCGGCCGAACACGGCCACGCACGAGCAAGACTAACAACACGGGAGCGAGGGTGATCGATAGAAAAGCCGCAAAGAACATCGCGAACGTCTTTGTATAAGCCAGCGGCTTGAAGAGTCTCCCTTCCTGCGCTTCCAGCGTAAAGATCGGAAGAAAAGAGACCGTGATGATGAGAAGAGAAAAGAAGAGAGGTTTCCCCACCTCCTTGGCCGCTTCGATGAGGACCTGGGTTCTATCCCCGGGGCGTCCCTCTTCTTCCCACGCTTCCAGTTTCTTGTGCGCGTTTTCCACCATGATAATTGCGGCGTCGACCATGGCGCCGATCGCAATGGCGATTCCTCCCAGCGACATGATATTGGAGGTCAGGTTCAGGTAGTAAATCGCTATAAAAGAGATGATGATCGCGGTGGGCAGCGTGACGATGACAACCAGCGCGCTGGGTAGATGGAAGAGAAAGACGATGATCACAGCGCTGACAATCAAACTCTCTTCGATGAGTTTCTCTTTGAGAGTCGCAATGGATCTGAGGATGATATCCGAACGGTCGTAGGTTGTGACGATTTTTACGCCGGGAGGGAGAGAGGGCTCGATCTCTTTTATCTTCTGCTTGACGCGCTCGATCAAATTGAGAGCGTTCTCGCCGTAGCGCATCACCACGATTCCGCCCACAACCTCGCCCTTGCCGTCCAGCTCGGCTATTCCGCGACGCATATCGGGGCCCACAGTGACAGAGCCCACGTCCCGCACTAAGATCGGGGTGCCGCGCTCTCCCCCTACGGCGATGGCTTCGATGTCTTTGGTCGATCTGATATAGCCCCGGCCGCGAACCATATATTCCGCGCCGCTGAGCTCCACGGACCGGCCGCCGACATCGTTGTTGCTCATGCGGATTGCTTCCACAACATTTTTTAGGGGCAGACGATACGCCGACAGGCGATTTGGGTCCAAATTTACCTGATACTGGCGCACGAACCCACCCAGGCTGGCGACCTCCGCCACGCCTTCCACGCTCCCAATCTGGTACCGGAGATACCAGTCCTGCAGGCTGCGCAACTGAGCCAGATCGTATTTCCCGGTTTTGTCGACGAGCGCGTATTGAAAAACCCAGCCGACGCCGGTGGCGTCCGGTCCCAGCGTTGGGGTGACGCCGCGCGGCAGTTTGCCCGTCACCTGGTTCAGGTATTCGAGCACGCGGCTTCTCGCCCAGTAGATGTCCGTACCGTCTTCAAAGATGATGTAGACGTAGGAATAGCCGAAATCAGAAAAGCCGCGCACGAATTTCACGCGCGGCGCGGAGATCATGGTGGTGACGATCGGATAAGTCACTTGATCTTCCATGATCGTAGGATTTCTTCCCATCCATTGCGTGTAAACGATCACCTGGACGTCGGA
>JACQUW010000224.1 GCA_016210115.1 Deltaproteobacteria bacterium
CGTCTGTGCCTCTTGACCTGCTGGCTAATGGGTGACCCCTTTTTCGTTCGAAATTAGACATTAACGGCATGCCACGGCATCAGCGTTATTGTCACAGAGAACTGGATTGATTTTAAAAAGATCCGGGGCATTTCGGCGATTAATCCCTTTAAATGACCGCGCAGTGCTCCAGCATACATGCGCCGATCAGTGCATCCCAAAAAGGCACACGAGTGGATTTAACAAGGTCAATAGCTTTAACAACCGTATCGGCCGTGCGGTCGATGACGCGCCACCGAGAACTGGTCAAAATTGCCTCCACCGTAGTTTGTGCCGCTTCAGGGGACAAAGGCTTGGAAACTTTCCGCGTTACGACGAAAAAGAACTCACACAAGTTCTGTAGTGTCGTGGCGGATTTCTCACCCGCCCATATCTTTTCCACCAGAGGCAGGGCAAGACGATGCTTCTTCTCATTCGAGACAGTGTACGCGTGCACCAAGACGTTCGTGTCGATAAGGCGAAGCTCATCGCTCATACAGATCCTCGCGTTTTTTGTAAAGCAGCTTTCCGACTCGAGGCGCTTTGTGCAGAAGTTTAATTTGATGGCGAGCTATTTCCTCGTCTCTGGCCTCATCCAGCGGCTTGATTTCCACCAGCGCCGGACATTCGTCCGGCAAATCCAGCTTTTCCTCTAAAATAACGGTATTGCCCTTCACGATACCTTTATAGACTTTCATACCAAATCCCCCCTCGCGAGCAGATGTGCCTCGTAGGCGATATCAAACGCTTACGAAAGGACATCTTTCAGTTCCCTCCTGAAAAGTACAATGTCCGTCAAGTTCAAGGCAACGCCTTTCGTTTTTCGGCCTTCCCGATTCCTTCCCTTCAGTATGATGATCCGGTCTTCGGTCCCCGGTCTCCGGTCAGCATGTCAGACCAAATCGTAGAAAAACCAGCCTGTCCCTCAGCTCCGAAGCTTCTGATTCCAGACGCGAAAAGACTCCCCAGCTCTTTTCTGCCCCTGGTATATAAAAAGTATTGCCTTCGAAGAATCCCGCTGCTATGCTTTGGGCAGAGGTCAAATTGCGATGGCCAAAGTGATGATTTCTCTTCCCGATGAATTCCTCAAAAAGGTAGATCGCGCCGCTCAAGCCCAGGGCCGATCTCGCAGCGAGCTCATCCGCGAGGCCCTGCGAGCTGTTGTCGCTGGCAAGGATTCTCGCGCGCGATCGTGGAAACAGGCGCTGGCTCCTCTGCGGGACCTTGAGCAGCATTGGGTTGGGCAGTGGGATTCGACCGACATCATTCGCTACTATCGGGATACCCGCTATGGCCGCGAAGATCGTAGTTGACACTTCAGTTCTTATCAAATGGATAAAAACCAAAGATGAGCAATTGCTGGAAGAGGCTCGCCGTCTTCTACGCCAAGTAGAAGTCAAACCCCTTGACGTCCACGTTCCGGCTTTACTCCTGTATGAAGTCGGAAACATACTGCTTCTAAAAACTGACCTCGATGCGGGCAGTTTGAATCAAGCCGTTGAGGATCTGGAAACCCTACCTTTTATCGTTGCGCCGCCCGCGACCCCTCTGCTAAAGCGCGCCGCGCGAGTCGGCAAGCAATTTAACCTCACGTTTTATGACGCCTCTTTCCTGGCCCTGGCCGTGGAACTTGATTGCCCCTTGATTACCGCCGATGGCCCTTTATTCGAACGGACTCGCTCCCTGCCACGTGTTCGCCATCTCTCCAAAGTTGGCAGCCTTTAAGACCCGACAAATAACAAACGATAGCGGACTATTTTCACCTCCGCCTTCGGCACGACCGCGAGAGATATGGTTCTCCCGGCGCATCAGATCCGAAACCGGCGTCACCTCGCCGTGCTGGGCAGCAAGTTCGGAAAATCCTTCGTCTCCAACATCAGGCCGCAATCATTGTCGCAAAAAATCTCGCTCGCATGGCGCGTAGCGGTTCATTTGATTTCCAAGTCCGAAATGACTCCCGACCCCTTTTTCATCCCCGAATCAGCTAAGTGACAATGGTTTTCACTCTTTGGTCAGCTCCACTTCGCCGCTTGTCCCGGTCGCGACATTCTCCGCAATCAACTTTCCCTTTTCTTTCCCGCGTAATTGCTCATTAGCGTTCAGCAGCTCGATGCCATACACGGTTCCATCAGGGGCAAGATCAACGTTCAGTGACTCGCTGACGCGGACTGTTTCAACTTGAGAGGTTTTTTCCTGAAAGCGAATATAGGCAATATTGTGCCTCGGATCGTAAGTCAGCTTCATCTTAGCCCTCCTTACTCAAAAAAATCGCGTGACCACTGTAATAGCCAGCCAGTCCTCCCCCTCTTTTACAGCATACACCTCCACCTGCTTGGTCGCATAGACCGTTCCTCTCCAGGCCTGGCCAAAGGGAAAATTCCTTCTAAAACCTGTCCGTCCAAACTTGGCCGGGAAAGTTTCGCCTGCTTCGATAGTTGAAATTACCTCGGCTTCGGGGAACCTGGTGTCAAGTCTGCAGTTGGCTTTTTAGAAGGAACTTTTTCACCGAGCGTACCCGACGTGCCAGCCTCTTCTCTTTCGCTATCCTTCCCTTGATGGCTAAACAAGCCGAACTCACCGAAGAGTATTTCTC
>JACQUW010000225.1 GCA_016210115.1 Deltaproteobacteria bacterium
CAACCCGGAAAGAAAAGCATTGAATCACGCCTGACAGGAGTGGAGCGGGGCATCAAGTCGCTCCAAGCGAGCGACGCGGCGATTATAAAGTCGATGCGTAGCGGCTTTTCCCAGATGGAAAGCCGCTTTGCACACATGGAAAGCCGCCTTGACCAGATCTACAACCACGTCGATGGATTTATGAAGCTTCACGAGACTCTCGATATCGAGTTCCGGGTTATCAAGGAGCAGGTGCGGCGTCTCGAGGAGCGTGTAAAACACTTGGAAGCTACCGGAAGAAGCTAAAACCCTCTGACCCGACTCCTTAACCCGTACCGCATGACCCCGAAGAGAAAATCCTTGAGATCGCGAATTGCGATCTCAAAAGGGGGGGCAGCGGTCGCCGTTATAGGCCTCTTGCTTTCACTGAACAAGGAGTCGCATGCTGTCGGCTCTAAACAGCGAGCGGGTGGTCCAAGTCAATATCGATATCATTCCGGCCCTGAGTGCGGTTTCGGCAGATAACGTCTATTAAGGAACTGCTTGCCCAGCATCAACACGATGCAGTGACGGTTCCAGACGAGGGTATGACGGGCGCGCTTGATCCTGACGTGGCTTAGGTCTGCCAGAAGGAAGCTCGTGCTCTCCTTACCCGCGATCTTGACTTCTCTGTATAAAAACTTACCCAACTGCGGCGGCAAATCGATCATCCGCTGAACGAATTAGAGCCGCCACGACTCGGTGTTTACGTACCGGTCGATCAATATCATCCGGTGATAGAGCTGGAAGCTGCAGGTGTGGTGACGCAGCCTGGACTGCAGCCTCCGAACGCCCGCCTCGCTGTCACTGCCCAAAAAGCCGTAAAGAACGTGCTTGGGCATTTTTCGGCGGTTCCGACTAAGTTCCCTATTTCAGCTTACCTGACCTTGACAGCGCCAACTTCTTTGTTTTAAGTTAGGGAAATAAAAGTGACTGAACTGGTGTCTGAATATGGGAAGGCCTAAGCAGCTAAAACGCGAAGAGGTCCTGAGCGCAATCAACGAGGCGGTCATTAACCGCGGCGTGCCGCCGACGATTGACGAACTGCGGCGGAAACTTGGTGTGGGCTCGACCCGGACCGTGTTGCGCTATCTAAAGTGGCTTGAAGAAGAGGGCGACATCCAACGCTGGAGCGGCGCGCGTGGCCTCCGACCATTGCGAACTGACCGAACTAGCATCGAAACGCGGGCCGTGCCGGTAGTTGGTCAGGCCCCAGCCGGTCCGCTGATGTTGGCGGAACAGAATATTGATGGTTGGATCCAGATGCCGAAGACAATCGCCCGCCCCGGCGCGGAATACTTTCTGCTCCGGGTGCGGGGCAACTCTATGAACAAAGCGAAGGTCGCTGGGGAAAAGATTGAGGACGGTGACCTGGTTCTCGTTCGGCAACAGGCGACAGCCAATGACGGGGACATTGTGGTTGCGCTGATCGACGGGGAAGCAACGATCAAACGATTTGTGCGAGGTTCGGGTTACTATGTCTTGAAGCCCGATTCCACCGACACCAAACATCGTCCTATAGTGGTCGAGCGGGACTTCCGCGTCCAGGGCACAGTCGTCAGGGTTCTGAAACGAGGCGCGGTAATCCTTGATTGAGGATCTTAAGGACATCGTGGTGCTGTTTTTGACCAAAGCGGATTTGGAGGAGTTAACGGAGCGGATGGCGAAGTCGGGTCTCTTGCGTAACCGGTCGCAAATTGCGACCGGTTCCCAAAGGCACCGGGATCCCCGTTTTCTCCCCTATGCATTCACCGAGCACGGCGCGATCATGGCGGCCAACGTACTCAACAGCCCCCGTGCCGTTCAGATGAGCGTCTTTGTAGTCCGGGCGTTTGTCCGATTGCGTCAGATGGTGATTGCCCACAAAGAAATGGCGGCCAAACTCGCCGACTTGGAACACAGAATCGCTAGCCATGACGAACAGATCCAAGCTATCTTTGATGCTATTCGACAACTGATGACGCCGCCGGATCCAAAGAAGCGGAAGATTGGATTTCTTGTTAAGGAAAAGGCGACCAAATACGGCAGGTCGGAATTTACCTCCGGCGTTAAGAGATTCGATCCGCAGAAGAAAGCGGCGACCAGGAAAGATTGTTGAAAAATTTTCTACAATTCTAGGGACAGTGTAGAAAAGTGGCACAGATCTCGGCCATAGAGTGGACGGATGCGACCTGGAACCCGGTGACGGGTTGCACGAAAATCAGCCCGGGTTGCAAGAATTGCTATGCCGAACGGCTGGCTCTCCGGCTTAAAGAAATGGGAAATCCACGTTATAAAAACGGCTTCCGCGTAACCTTGCATCCCGATCAACTTGATTTACCGCTCCGCTGGTCGAAGCCAAAAATGATCTTCGTTAACAGTATGAGCGATCTTTTCCACGAGAGCGTGCCTGCGGATTACATAAGGAAGGTGTTCGAAATGATGGTAAAGGCGGACCGGCACATCTTCCAGGTCTTGACGAAGCGAGCCGAGCGGTTGGCCAAGTTAGCTCCGGATTTACCCTGGCCGTCTCATATCTGGCAGGGAGTCTCCATCGAAAATCAGGCCTATACCAAGCGGGTGGTTTGCCTACAGAAGGTCCCCGCTGCAGTACGTTTCCTTTCCGTCGAGCCTCTTTTAGGACCAATCCCAAGTTTACCACTCGACGGAATCCACTGGGTGATTGTCGGAGGGGAAAGCGGCCCTCGCCACCGACCGATCAAACCAGAGTGGGTACGAGAGATAAGAAGGCAGTGCTTGGCCGCTCGGGTGTCGTTCTTTTTTAAGCAGTGGGGAGGAAGAACTCCGAAGTCTGGCGGGAGGGTCCTGGATGGACAGACGTGGGATCAGATGCCTGCGACGGTAGTTGCCCTATTTTAGGTCGGTCTTTTCATAGCGATTTCGGCTGAGCCCCGATGCGGTCATTCTCTGATCCTGCATCCCAGTCCGGATTGGCTCTTTGCAGCCGGGCGCTTCTAATTCTAAGTAAACCGCTAAGCGCCGGTAGTCCAGGGGCCAACTTGGAATCTCAGTCCCCCATCTCTCAAGCCATTGAAATAATTAAGTGTTTTTCCAATCGGAGTTTATTCACTAACAACATACTTGACAACATACTTCTGGTGTGTTCTAATAGTGTTGTGTAGAGGTGAGCCATGGCCCGTGTGAATGTGTTCTTAAAAGACGATTTGCTTGACGAGATTAACCGTGAAGCCGAAGTTGAAAAGACAAATCGCAGTGCTCTGATTCAGAGTGCCTTAGAAGAATATTTGCGGGGGAAGCGGAGGAAGCGAGAAGAGGAAGAGAAGCAGAGAGAGATGCAGGAAGCCTCCCGTAAGATGGATGCTCTGGCAAAGAAATTAGGAGATTGGGACCCGCAGGCAATAATCCGGAGATTTCGAGACACCAATTTAAAGGGCGATTCGTGATCACCGCACACCATGCCGGCTACGTAGTTGACGCGTCGGTTCTGGTGAAATGGTTCCTCTATCACCAGGAATCAGACCGTGACCGCGCCATAGCTTTGAGAGAACTTCACATCTCGCGCCGTTCAAGAATTTTTCTTCCCCAAGTTGCCCTCCTGGAAGTCCTAAACGCTCTCCGGTTCAGCCCAAAGGCCAAAGAAGAAGACGGCGAGCTAGCATTGGGAACTCTTCAGGATTTGCATCTCGAAATACGGCCAACCGATTTTGATCTATTGCGCAAAGCCAACGCCATAGCCTGGGCCTACTCGATCACAATTTACGATGCCCTCTATGTAGCCCTGGCTGAACACGTGGGATACCCGCTTATCACTGCTGACGAGGTGATGGTCAGAAAACTCAAGGGCCATAGCATCGTCGTGCCGTTGCGGGAATTGGAGTTTTAAGGGAGAGAAATAGTCCTTGCTGGTTTTAGGTGGAATTCTTTAGAATTATGAGAGGATCTCTTCGAAAGAGAAGATGTCTGTAAGTCGCGGTTGATGGTTGGGAATGATTCAAGGAGATCGGCTATGAAGGCGATTGCTTTTCGCAGTAAAGTGAAGCCCGACGGAACGATTGTGGTACCCGAGACGGTGCGTCGTTCAGTTAAGGGGGAAGAGGTGCGAGTTGTTTTGCTCTGGCCTGAGTCAGAGGAGGACGCGTCCCTCTGGGAGCAGGCAGGCATTGCCACTTTTCTAGAAGGGGATGGGCAATACGATGCCCTCTACGACACGCCCGCATCACCACACAGGGAACACGCCATCAGACCGATGTACCCTTGTCAGGTTGGAAAGCTGCGGGTTTGATCGCCGAGTCAGTGATTCGACTCTCCAAGGTAGCAACCATAAAAAAATCGCTCGTCAACCGTCGTCTCGGTGCCCTTTCTGCTAAAGACAGGGTAGTAGTGCAGAGGGTCTGGACTAGGATGTTCCATGGTAGCTGATGACGTCATCGCCTGGGCATACAAGATCACAATTTACGATGCCCTCTATGTCGCCCTGGCAGAGCAGGTGGGATACCCGCTCGTTACTGCTGATGAGGTGATGATTAAAAAGCTGAAAGGCCATAGCATCGCGGTTTCTTTGCGGGAACTTGAATTTTAGGAAACAGAAGGAAGAGCAGAAAAGGGATTTGTCCAATTGGAAAGGCGTGTCATTGACCAGCTGCGCAAATTATCGCCCGAAGTAACGAGGGGCAGCGGTGCTTAATCGATTTAGTCTATATGATTTCATTGCCATCCTTTTCCCTGGAATCTTTTTCCTTTGGGCTCTGGCATTTTTTGTTGATGCTCCCCTTCTCCAGCATTCCGTTCCACTATCCGGTGGCATCGCTGACACGTCAGTGCTCATTGTTATTGGTTACGTCACGGGCTTATTGCTCCAAGGTGTAAGCCAGCTTCTTACGGAGAGGATTTTGCTTTACTGGTGGGGTGGGTTTCCCTCAGCTCGATGGCTTTTGCCGGACAGCCAACGATTCACTCCGGAGTTTAAGATGGAACTCTCGGCGATACTGCTGCGTAAATTCAACATTTCGCTCGAGCTCGATCCAGCCAAGTCGGGGCCAAAAGATTCTGCTCTGAAGAGGAACCAGGAGATTTTCTATCGGTGCTACCGTGCGGTTGAGAAGCTGAGCGATTTGCCTCAAACGTTTAACGCTCAGTACGGGCTCTTTCGTAGCCTGCTCACTACCTTTGCATTATTGGTTACCGCGGGTGTCTGGACGCTCTGGCCGCTTCATAGATCAGGGCTCGGTCTGGACGCTGAGACCGTTCTCACTCTCGGTCTTTTCATCTTAGGTGCGATTATAAGCTACTATCGGGCGATGAAGCGAGGAGAAGATTTTGCCAGAGCAGTGTACGACGTGTTTATAGCGAATTTTGCGAGCCAGTAAACGGAAGAATGGCTCGCTCGACATCTCCGCAAATTTCATTAGGGAGGAGCCGTAAATGTCCAATATAGCGCAAGAGATTATTTTACCGCCGGTTCGCGTACTTCGTGTCGTCTTCTTATACGTCGGACAAGGGGAAGCGACCCTGTTCGCCGTACCGGAGGGCGACAATCATAAAATTGTTTTGGTCGATTCTAACCTTGATCTGGAAAACAATGGAATTGATATCCCAAAACTTCTGGAGGATCTTTTCCAGGGTTTAAACAAGCAGTTGGCTGTATACATCAATACGCATCCTCACAAAGATCATTTTGGTGGAATTCGCAAGATTTATGACACGGTCGGTATAGAACAATTATGGCACTCGGGTCACAAGCCGGGTGGAGAACACAAAGAAGCCTACGAAGACCTCGAATACGTAATCAAAAAACTTGGAACTGATAGAGTTTTTTGCCTTAAAGGCAGCAGGGAGGAAAACAAGCTTGATGACAAAGAGGTTAAGCTTGGAGACGTGAATTACAACGTGTTGTCACCGGCGGAATATGTCACTGACGATATCGCGGACGAAGATCCAGACGCTAGGTACAGGAGAATCCATGAACAATGCGGCGTTATTAGGTTTCGGTATGGTAGACAAGAAAAGCAGATACTAATAACTGGCGATGCAAATCGTGCCGCATGGGAAAAGCATATTACCGAGTACCACAAAGAGCGGCTTCCATCGACCGTGCTAAGTACGGTTCATCATGGATCTAACACTTTTTTCTGGGAAAACGCGGAGGCGGAAGGCGGTCCGTACACTGCTCACTTGGACATTATCACCCCGTCTTACGCTATCGTCAGTGCCCCGACGAGAGAAAAGAGCAAGCATGATCACCCGCATAAAGAGGCAATGGAGATATACGAGAAAAGGGCTGGAAGGGATAATGTGAAGCATTTGGGGGAGCGACAGGAATGCGTAGTCCTAGATATCGATCAGAGCGGGAACATGGAGCTGTTTCCGGACGATCAACTCGTAAACGCGTACGGACTCGGCAAAAACGGTGGGGGCAAAGGCTCCAGTGGAGGGGGCGGACCGATAATCATGACGCGGCTCGATAGGAAACCGATGGGGTGAAAAATTGTCTTGGTTCTCCAAACATCCGCACTGGTTAAATCAAGAGGCGAAAGAGCTCTCGACAAGCTCAGTTTACAAACAGGCCTTTCAGTTCATTGACCGGACCTTTGTTTCCGCTGGCGTTATTCTGGTCCATAAAGAAACGACGACCTATCACCCTGTTACTATCGTGTATCCCGAGGCCACCCCCTACGCCCCACCAAAAATCTACATTCTTGACCGCTCTTTGACCGAGGAAGAAATCAAGAGGTACTCCTCTTTAACAACTGTAGAAATAGGCAGGGAGATAAAGGATAAAACCAAGTTTCACAACCGACGCCACCAAAACGAGGATGGAAGCTTATGTTTTATTGAAACGGGCGACCTGCGTGGAGATCAAGCAGAATCGTTCAGAATAAAAGACATTCTAAAAAGGGTGCGGGAATGGCTGGCCGGCAAAATTCCACGGGATAGTAGGGAGGTGGAACTATTTGCCCATTTTCAAAAGAGATCGCAGGATATGGAATACCTGGTTCCCGACATATTTTTTGACGAAAGAGTTCGCAAAGGGGAATTCTACGCGGGACTGCCACGAATCATAGTCGGGAATCTGGTCCCTGACGCTCACGTCAAGAAAATATATATAGGGCTATGTATTTTTGGTGAGACAACATCTGGCGTTTCGCTACCCCCAGTGCTCAACACCAATCAAAAACTATCTCTTCTCTCTATATTACCTGAGCCGAAGGATATTATCGATCCGGAACAGCGTAAACATATAGACGAGAAGGCGCTTGTGCGGGGATTTTGGTGGGATATTTCTAGAGAACCACAGCCGTTCAATACCGTAGGTGGGCTCGCCGAGTATGTGGGCGGTGATGACAAAGAGAAAGGCCTTGTAGAACTGGCGCGGGCACTCCAGCAGGAATTGGCGAAAGCAGAACAATGCATTTTTCTAGGCCTGCGCTTTCCTGCGAGATTTCCCACGGAACAGCGAAAATACGACTGGATTATGCTACGTCTACTGAAGGGCGCGAGACTGCCTCTGATCGTGGATACTGATGAAGAAAGAATCGCTCGATTGAAAGATCATTCTATCGAAGCGATCCGGCACGAGTATTTTACGGATGGCTATTTTCATTTGAGGAATGCTGGACGTGCTAACCGAATTAGACTCAAGGATCAAAAGCTTTCCATTATTGGTTGCGGGGCTCTTGGATCAGAAATCGCCGATTCTTTATGTAAAGCTGGAGTTGGCCATGTACTATTGACAGATAGAGACGAACTAAGGGCACACAATTCAGTACGACATTGCCTTGGACTCGACAAAGTCAGCTGGCCAAAAAGCTGGGGTTTAGCCGAGTACCTTCTTCTTCATAACCCATTTGTGGAAGTGTATACACCGCAGAGACAAGACATACTTTTAACGGACCTAGATGAGTTTCTGCCGGCGGGATTTATTGGAGTTTCAACGATCGCAGATGACAACACGGAGGCGTTCTTGAACGAAAATGCTGTCGACTCGGGCAGAACTGTTTTTTACTGTAGAGCACTTCGTGGTGGAAAAGCTGGGAGGATATTTAGAGTTATCCCGGGCCAAGATGCATGCAAAGCGTGTTTATCTCTCTATCACAGCACCCACCATCTGCTTTTTACCGATATTCCCGAGGACCCAAACCTGCCTGCTATCACAAACGAGTGCAACAACCCGGTAAGGCCTGGTAGCGCGGCAGATCTCAAAATTATTGCTTCGTTAGCAGCAAGAGTGATCATTGAGTGTTTTGAGGGCGCAAATACTAATGCGAATCATTGGATTTGGCACGGTGAATCTCTCAACGGATTGAAACTCGGTCAAGAAGAAGTCGGTGCTTTTTGCACCAAAAGGATTCCACCACACCCCGACTGTCCCGTTTGTCGGAAGATTGACGATACGAAAGTGAGTATTCTCAGAGAGGCGTTGGACCGTATTAAATGTCTCGCCAAAGAATCTGGTGATATAGAGACCGGCGGAATTCTCGTCGGTAAGTACGAATCAACCGGGTCCTATTGGGTTGAAGCAGCAACCGAACCTGGCCCGAATGCAATTAGGGAAGGGACCAGGTTTGAAAAAGATATTGACTATTGTCAGATGCAGTTAGAAGAGCTAACGCGAGAGTTCGGCGAAAAAACTTGTTACCTGGGTGAATGGCACTATCATCCAACAATATCTAATGAACCAAGTGGCACTGATATTAAAAGTTTGATGGAGATTGCTGCGCAAAATAACTACTTGATCGAAAGACCGATCATGATAATTATTTCGAAAACTCTTGAGTTTGGATTATCTATCCACACCAAGACCGGTCGCTTCGTGAGAGTAGGATTAAGTGTAGTCGATGGGAGTGCCTAAAGTTAAAGAAAGAAAAAGGCCCAGAAAACCTTTCAGAATCTTAATGGCGAGTACCATGGGCGAGCATAGTGTAATCGAGAGTGACTCTGGTGGCTGAATTCAGCGCGATTGAGTGGACGGATTCAACGTGGAATCCTGTCACCGGCTGCACCAAGATTTCCCCCGGCTGCAAGTTCTGCTACGCAGAACGCGTCACAGCGCGCTGGGGCCGCGGAAAGTTTACTGACGTCAAGCTCCATCTTGACCGCCTTGGCCTGCCGCTTAAATGGCGTACACGCCGCAGGATTTTCGTGAACAGCATGAGTGATTTGTTCCACGAACAGGTTCCATTCAGCTTCATTGACGAGGTATTCGATATCATGGGACGCGCACCCCAGCATATTTTCCAAGTTCTCACGAAGCGGGCCGACCGAATGGTGGCGTGGTCTCTTAGCCATGGCAATAAGCCGATTCCCGGTCATATATGGCTTGGCGTGTCGGTGGAAACTCCCGCGTACTTCTCGCGGATCGATCGGCTAAGAGAGATAGAGGTACCCATCCGGTTTGTCAGTGCGGAGCCGTTACTTAGTTCGCTAAGTGGAATTAATCTTAGCGGAATCTCCTGGGTGATTACCGGCGGGGAATCCGGCGGTCCGCCTGAGCGCGCGCTCGTGGCCCAAACATCACGGGGCTGGGTCCCTAAGCCTGAGGCGTTGATCTGGGTGCGTGAGTTGCGCAACCTGTGCCAGAGTAAAGGCGTGGCGTTCTTCCATAAACAATGGGGAGGGCCAACCCCAAGAACAGGAGGCCGACGCCTTGACCGGCGCCTGTGGGACGAATTTCCCACTGCGCCGAAGATACAACCAGCTTTGATTTAGCCCGGGACCGAGCATGGCCTCAGATGATGCAACCATTTGGCCGCTTGACCCTCACGGTCGAGTTAAGGACTTGATCCTCCAACGTCATCTTGACGCTTGGCTGCCAATCATGACACGCAGTTTCCGTAAGCTGCTCTATGTCGATGGCTTTGCCGGGCCCGGTGTATACGAAGGCGGAGAACCGGGCTCGCCGATTATCGCTCTTCGAGCTGCTATTCTTAACCGTGCTCTGAGAAATAAGCCGCCCGATTGTGAGCTAGGCTTTCTATTTATCGAGGAGCGGGTAGACCGTGTTGCGGCACTGAGAGAGGAAGTTAAAAAGTTGCTCGACTTAGAACCGTTGCCAGGATGGCTTAAGTATCACATCGCTGAAGGAGAGTTCGAGGCCGAAATGGCAGGCAGCTTTGATCGCTGGTCCCTGCGTGGTCGTCGTCCGATGTTTGTGTTCATCGATCCCTTTGGTTACTCGGGCTTGCCGATGTCTCTAATAAAGCGCATTGCCAACGTGCCCCACTCGGAGTGCCTCATCACGTTCACATACAAGTCGATCAACCGTTGGGCAATTCATGGTGATCCGCAGAAAGAGCGTCATGTGGACGCGCTGTATGGGACCTCGAGTTGGCGGGATTGTCGAGGCGATGAGCAAGCGATGGTTGATCTCTACCGAGACCAGCTCCTCGCAGAAGGCGGCTTCAAATACAACTGCACCTTCAAAATGAAGGATCGCTTAGGGGTGACCGAGTACTTTCTCGCCTTCGGCACCAACGAGCCAAAGGGACTGACGGTGATGAAGGCAGCAACCTGGAAAGCTGACCCGCGCACGGGGCGTGTGTTTTCTGATGCTGACGACCCAGATCAACTGTTTCTGGACCTACCACTCGATCCACTCCGGGAGATTTTGCAGTGCCAGTTTCGTGGATGCGGTTGGGTGAGCACCGAAGACGTAATCGAGTTCGTTCGCCATACTGCCTATTCTGAAGAGAAACACCTTTACAGGAACACATTGGGGCCAATGGAAAGGGAAAGATTGCTAGAGGTCGATCGCGTGCTCGGCAGTCGTAAAGGCACTTTTAAAGGCGCGCATCGACTGAGATTTGTTTAAAGCTTGACGGATAGGTAGCAGTGGTCTAGCCTACGCCCATTCTGGCCGCCAATTTGTGGGAGTGTAAATTCGGATGCTGGTCTGCAGTTCAAAGGAAAAGCCGCGATTGAGTGCTATCACCACACTGTCCCACACCATACGCTGGAGTTTGACGGCAAGCTGTCGGTGCTGGGGAAGGGCGAGAAGCCCGGGCTCGACGGGAATTTGATCATCGAAGGGGACAACCTCATCGCGTTGAAGGCGCTGCTTCCCACGCATGCGGGACGGATCAAATACAGCTATATTGATTCCCCCGTATAACGTATAACACCGCAAAGATGGGGTGGGTCTATAACGACAGGCTAAGTCAACCTCAGCCTCAGGTTAAGGAGTTGGATGGATCAGACGGAGAGAATGCCACGCGCCAATGACTTTCGGCCGGAAAGTTAAACACACAAAAACGGGGTAGCTTGATGCCTGACGGGTACAGTACGCATCTGGATTACAGGCACGGCGATGCTGGCGGCAATGAAGGCAAAGCGTAACAGCATTGGAATTGAGATTGACCCTGTCTATTGCGAGATGACCCGGAAGCGACTGGATGAGGAAAGTGGAAACAATGGTAGGATAGTAGGATATCTTCGGCTGCTAAAGCTTAAACTCCATGGTTTTTGGCAGCGATGCGCCTGCGTGGAAGGGATCGACCAGGCCATCATTAACCAACGCCCTTCTGAACTGGATACTGTTCTCGGTAAGGCCAAACGGATAAGCCGCAAGGTCGCTGGGAATGGACTTATCAACCTTAGCCACTAAAAAGCCGACTTCCCGCGCCATCAGCATATCTTTCAAGGCCGTTTCAAACTCGTCGAGATTCGTCGCGATTGCCACGTTAGGGATTCCCATCCCGCGGGCAACCGCTGCAAGATCCGTAAAACCCGCTGTTGGAGTCGGCAGGCCGTACGGCGTGACGTAAGACTCGTTGTCCCAGACTACGATCAGAAGATTACCGGGTCTGACGTTGCCGACAACACTCAGGGTCGAGCAGCCGGACAACAGCGATCCGTCGCCATCCAGCACAATGGTCCGCCGCTGAGGTATAGCCAGCGCCAGTCCCAAGCCCAAGGAGAGCGGGTAGGGCATGTTCACATTATACAAGTTGAGCTGATGGTGCCCTATGGAGTACAGCTCTCGCCCGCTAACCCCTACGCCGCAGATACAAATCTCATCTTTCCGCAGACTCGTAAAAATCTTTAGAGCGTCTATTCGTCTCATCATGATTCCTCGTCCTCCCAGAGGATATGTCGCGGAAGAGAAATGCAAACCGGTATGAACTGGCCTTTCACCGTCATTTGAGCTTGTCTAAAAACGCGCCGCGCGTCTTTAATATCGTCCAAAATGACCGATTGGATATTGAGCGCCGCCAGCATGGGAAAACTCACGGTCCTGGTCACCGCGTGATAATCCGTGTGCTCTCCTAAAGTTGCCGTGTGGCTTGAGACAATCAGGAGCGCCATTCGTTGCATCCCGCCAAGCCAGCCGAGGGCCAGCCCCGAGAGGCCAAGCCCCGACGCTTCCATCACGATGGCCGAATTTTTGCCTCCTAGAAAAGCGCCCATGGCGGTGGCGATCGCTTCGTCTTCGCGCACCATGCCGACCGAGAAAAACGCCTTGTCTTCAATGATCTTCTTTTGCAGCAAATGATTCCAGCTGTCCGGTACATAGACCACGAAGTTAATGCCCGCCGACTTCATGGATTCCTTGATTTCTTCTGCGCGCGCCTCGCTGAGTTTTGCCATCTCTCACCTCGTTTGGCCAATTCTGTCGCCACTATTCGATTACTTTTACTTCACTCGCGCCTCTTGTAGCGGCGTGAGATCGAAAAGATCCGACAGTGCGACCGAGGCTGGAGCGGCGACGTCTTTCCTGGCGCTCAGGTAAGCTGAATTTACATCCGCCTCGGTGAGCGAACCGTCCCCACTGAGCACTTCCAGATTCCGCTGGTATATGAAATCAAAGTGCTCGGGCCGGATCTTCGTATGTTTGACCAGAATCGGTTTGATGTGTTCCTTGCGATCTTTGAAATCTCCGAGTGCCCGGACGACGGCTCTTAATACGCCCGTAACCTCTCCCCGATTTCGAGTTATTTTGCTGATGGAGGTGCCCAATCCGGTAAGCGTCTGGCGATTAAGTTTGCCCGTCGAAAGCAAGACTCGCATCCCCTGCTCCTGGGCGCGGAGACTTTCCGCGACATTGAGAATTGTTGCATCGACCTTGCCGCCGATGAGAGAGACAAGACGATTGGGTCCCGCGCCCACCGGAATGATTTTGACGTCCTTGGCCGGGTCAAGGCCAACGTATTTTAAAGCTTCGCGTAGGTCGAAATCCGCTGCCGAGCCGAATCGGGAGACGGCGATGATCTTGCCCTTCAGATCTTTGGGAGATTTGATTTCCGATTTAGCCACGAGACTGAAATCGGTGCCGTTAAAAAAACTCACAATAATTTTTACCGGGAAGCCGACAGCTGCCGCTTTCGCCACGGTGGCCGTGCTCGCGGCATAATCGACGTCGCCGGTAACCAGCGCCTTGACCGCCAAATCAGAATTCATGACGATCAGCTGCGGTTCCAGACCCTCTTCACGGAAATATCCTGCCTCTCGCGCAAAATAGATCGGAAAAAACGTCACGTTATCGGGATTGGAGACGGCGATAACGATCTTCCGCGGTGTTTGTGCGGAGACTCGCAGCGCCAAAATCCCCAAAATAAGAAACAGGCTCAGCGCAGACAAAACTCCCTTTGCCAGTGTCATGTTCCCTCGCCTCCCTGTTGGTTTCTTCTCGCTTTAACCGTTTGAAGGTCCAATTTTAAATTGGGCATTATGGGGTGTCAATGTGTCCCAGCGTGTGAGTCCGAAGCTAAATTGTCCGTATTTTTAATAGCCGCGTGACTGCTGAGATTCTATCGTAAAAACGGTGAAAGGCCGTGGCATGCGGCGCCTTTAGGTTAGGTTAGAGAGACCGGACCGGCAGAGGAATAAAGACCAGCCATTCAGGCCGCTGTTGTTGAGGGCCAGGTAGTTCCAGGCGCAGAGCCAGCCTATTAGTAGCGAAGGTAAAAGGCGAGTTTTATCGCCGGTGGAAACAGCGACAAGATATCATCGGTAAAGCTACAGCCGCTTCCGCTGGCCTTCCCGCTCTTTCCCTGTAACATAGTGCTCTCCTTTGACTGCCCGTTCGGCGTCCTCTTCGTCATCCCGGCTCCAACTGCCCAGGTTGTAACCGAACCAGGGGTGTCTCAGCTCGAGGTCGGGCAGGCCTAGCTCCTGCCAAATCGACTGGGCCCGCTCCATGTATTCTTTTTTGGGCAGGGACGTTGGCGGGTAATCCCACTTGCGGGAGGCGTCGATCAACACAGCCGTGGCCTTGATTTTTTCGGCGTCGGCACGCGAGGATGGAGGAGCCAGAGAAAAATCCAGCGCCGTGGAACTGCTAATCTCACGGATTTCCATGTCGCGGTGGGGCTGCATCCGGTAAGACATGGCCCAGTTTACTGCGTCCGCATCTCGGGGATCGATATCCTCATCGACGGCAATGAGAATCTTCGGAACCGCGCGGGGCATCTCAGCGATGAGGCGAAGCGCCTCCAGGGGCTTTGCGCCTCCAGCGCGGCTCATTTGGACAACACAGAGCCCGTGGCTGCCGGCCGCTTCGTGCAAGCTCACATCGAGAATGCCATCCATCTTGTAATCTACCGTGAGGAGCTTGAAGATGACTCCTTCCATGCCCACACCTCGAAGCACGCTCGACTCGCTCGGCGGAAACTGGCTGAAGAACGCTTGAAAGACGGCATCTCTCTTGCGCGTGATGCAGGTGACATTCATAAACTTGTCGGGTTCTCGATGCGCCATATAACCGGTGAACTCACCGAACGGACCTTCAGGCTCGAGCTCGTCCGTCGGGATGATTCCCTCAATGACGATTTCGCTTTGGGCCGGGACAAGCAGATCTACGGTCTTGCACCGGACCAGGTCGAGGGGAGCGCCCGCGATGCCTCCTGCCACCGGATATTCCGGAATCGGCAAACGAGCCGTGGAGCAGTAGGAAAGATTGGGCGTGGAGCCGATCACGACCGCCGCTTCGAGAGGTTTGCCCAGCGCGCGGGCTTTAGTCCAGTGCCGGCTGATGTCTTGGTAGGCAAAGGCGAACAATCCAAGTCGTGTGGGGCTCTTTATCTGCCCCCGGTAAGTGCCGAAATTGAATGCGCCGGTTTCCGGATCTTTCGTGACCCAGTGTCCCGATGTTAGAAAAGGCGCGCAGTCAAAGCCCGGCGTCGAAATTGGGACCGGCAGCATGCCCAAGCCGCCACCATCTACAAGGGAACCATGCTCGCAACTCAGTTCCTGGCAAGGCGCGGATGAGATGATGCGAGGAGGAATCGGATGGGTCTGGGCCTCTGCCCATTTCGCGACGATCTCTCGAGGAGAACTCACTCCCATACCCAGCGCATAGAAGGAGCGACTGGGCGCCATCACTGCAAGGGCGACAGGCATGTCATAGGTTCGGCCCGCAACATCGGTGACTTTCTCGAACAGCCATCCCTTGCGGTCTTTTTCCTTCAGCCCGCGAAATTGCAGGCGCACCAGTGGATGGAGCTCGGTGTCTTTGTTGATGGGCCGGGAGACCCGGATCAGACGGCCACGGGCTTCAAGGAATTGAAGCCATTCATGAAGATTATTATAGTAAGTCATCGGATTCTCGAGAGTTAGTTCATCACGCCTTGCGGATGGAGATGCCGTAGCGGGACCATTCCCGATTGATTTTCTCCACGAACTCAGGCTTCGGCCGGCATGGAATCTCAAATTCAGCGGCATCATACATCGTGGCGTCGATGATCATTTTGGAGGTGCGCGAGTGACCCGTCTGGCGCTCGTGAAGCGACAGGGACGGATCGAGGATACAGCCGACCACGTCCCCGACGATCTCGACATCCCTGTGAGGCTGCACGCGGGTGGCCAAAGCCCACTCGACCTGGGTCCAGTCAAAAGGATCGACGTCATCATCAACGATGATCAGGGTTTTGACGAACCGCGCGCCCCATGTTCCCAGGGCCGCCATGCCGATCATCTTCCCGTAACCTTCGAACTGCTTCTTGACCGAGATCACGCAATTAAAAGCGCCGCAGCCACCCTCCGTCACATGCACTTTTTGAATGCCGGGTAGCGGTACGAGACGCATGATCTCGGTCTCTATGGGAATGCCCATTAAAAGATCCGTGTCATGCGGCGGCAAGCCTTCGTAGCTCGCCGCGTAAATCGGGTTATTGCGGTGGGTGATCGCCTTGATCTTGATGACCGGTCGGGCACGCTGGATGCCGTAGTAACCGGTGAACTCTCCGAACAGTCCCTCTTCCCTGAGCTCTTTCGGATCGATTTCTCCTTCGAGCACGATCTCGGCGTTGGCAGGGACCTCCAGTGGAATGGTCTCGCAACGGACCAGCTCTATCGGTTCTCCACGCAGGGCGCCGGCCATGGACAGCTCATCCACTCCATAAGGAAAAGAGGCCACACTGGCCACGGTGATGGCGGGATCAACCCCCAACGCGATCGCCACGGGCAAAGGCTCGCCGCGCTTAAGGGCCTCGAGACGATGGAGAACTATATGCCGGTAAGGAGCAGCCAGTAAGCCGAGAGTCGTGGAATCATGAACCTGGGCTCGATACATGGACGCGTTGCGTGAGCCGTTAACGGGATGTTTGGTGATATGGCAGGGAAGAGTCACAAACGGGCCCCCGTCCAGCTCATTCCAGATTGGAATCGGAAACTTCTTCAGATCGA
>JACQUW010000230.1 GCA_016210115.1 Deltaproteobacteria bacterium
ACTCCGGGCCGCGGCCGACCTGCCTGTGCGCCCGCCTGCCAGGGCGCGGGCAGGTGTCCGCACGCAGACAGGTGGGCAGGTGCCAAAAGCCGAACCGGGCTGGTCGGACGTCCGCGGCCCTCCGCCCTAACACCCCTCGACAAGGTGAAAGCTGCTGCCCGTTCGGAGAGCCCGCGCATCCGACCTGCCTGCCGGCAGGCAGGTTGCCAGCGATGGGAATAACCAGTGGCCCATTGCGCGGGCTCGGAGAGCGGGTGGCGGCTTTCACCGTTAAGGGTGATCTCACATGATAATGAACATTCCTCCCAAAGCTATGGACCACTTGTCAAACCAAAGGCGTCCCGAAATTCCCGGGCGTACCTGTCGATATTGATATTCACCTCTGCAGGCACAACTTGAACGTTGCGAAGCTTTGCCGCATTCAGCTCAGGCGAGAAAGGCTTTACATCCTTCCGGGCTGAGACCCGGCCCTGAGCCACGATCATCTCCTGACCCGTCTTGGAGAGTACAAAATCCATAAAAAGCCTCGCCGCATTGGGGTGCATTGGCTTGGCGCTGAGACCTATGCCGGAAATATCAGCGACTGTCGGACTAAAGGTCTTCACCCATTCCAAGGGAGCGCCTTGCTGCTTCATCTGCTCTACACGAAAAGGAAAGGCAACCCCCAAGGGAGCTTCACCCGCCGCGATCATCCTCGCGATAAAACCAAAACTCCCGCGCCATTGGATCTCTTGGCGGGCGAGGTTTTTAAAATAACTTCCAGCCTTCTCGCTTCCCCAGATTTTCGTGAGCGTGCCATGCCATGCATAGGCGCCGGAGTGGAGTATCATTTTTCCTCTCCACCCCGGGTCGAGAAGATCGCCGTAATCTTTCGGACCCTGCTCCCGGGGCACCATTTTGGTGTTGTGGACCATGACATAATGGTAGACATGGAGCGGAGACCATAAACTTTTATCATCTTTGTACTCTCTAAGATAAAACTCGGCTTCAGGAGAAACATAAGGCGAGAGAAGATTCTTTGAGCTTAGAATGTCTATGCCGTTCATATTGGCGACATCAAAGAGCCATTTTCCCGCGCGGACCTCCATTTGCAGGCGAATCACCAGTGGTGTTTGGCTCAGCCGTACGAATTCCACATTGATGAACGGGTATCGTCTTGTAAAACCGTCGACCACGGGTCTGAGATTGTCGATAGCCATGGTCGTATAAAAAACGAGCTTGGCTTCTTTCTTAGCCGCCTGAAGAAGCTTTTCTGTGTGATCGGATTGGCTCAAACCTATTGAGAGCCCGCCGATCCAAGAGATAACAGTCAGCAACAAAATCAGCCGGGGTCGTGTTCGTTTCAAATGCATCTCATGCCCGCTTGACGCTAAGCCGCGCTAGACTTCTGTTACTTATAAAGCCGGTCGATGAATCCGCTCTCATCCAGTTCTTTGACCAAGCCGCTCTCGAAAAACTGCTCTGTCGTCGCCTCCCGCGCCTTGGGATTTCGTTGCGAGAGGTCTTCCAGAGCAAGCCTTATTCCCTGCACGTTAGGGTAGGGCCTGGAAACATAAGCCTGGGCATAAAAATCATATCCGACCCCGAGCATCTTTGAATCTTTTGCCCTCATATATTTGGCCATGATCTCCATGCTCCTGTGTTTATGCGTTTTGTAATAGTGAATCCCCTCGACTATGGCCCTGAGAAACCTTCGAACGATCTCCTCGTTCTTCTGGATAAATGGCCTGCGAGCAAAAAGATCGCCGGAGAGCATCTTAATCCCCAGCTTCCTGAGGTCGACGAGAACGTTAAAGCCAAGGCTCTGAGCAGCGGCACGGTATTCTACAGTGGTCGGAAAGGCGTCGATTTTTCCGCTTTGAAGCGCGACCAGCATATTCGCGGAGCTTTCCAACTGCAGGATGGATATCTTTTTTTCCGAAATCCCCAATTCCTTCAAAGCCAGCCGGAGAACGAAATGGGAATTGCTGCCCAGGCGAGTAACTCCGATTCTTTTTCCTTCCAATTGCTCGGGTCTGGTGATCTCTTTTGCAGCGACGAGATAGGCGAGGCTTCCGGTCGAGCTCACACTGGCAAAAATAACCAGGTCGCTGCCCTCGAGATTGCTCGTCACCGCCGGCACTCCCGAGACGCCTCCGATTTCCACAGCCCCGCTCAGCATGGCCTGCGAAAGCAGAGTAGTCGAAATGTAGAGAAGCTCCACATCCAAACCGTGTCGCGTAAATATTCCGGTTTCTTTAGTTACCCAAAGGATTGACGGGCCCGCCGTGATCACCGAATACCCGACTCTTAGCTTAAGAGGCGCTTCCGCGGCATCAGTTAAAGGGGCGAAATGCAGCACCGCCAGTACGATCAGAACTCGTGCTTTCAGCAGACTCATGTTGATCGGCCCCTTTCCCAATCGGTCGCTTCAAGTAAAGACCGGCTCAGCCGTTGTACAGACCTGCGCGATGTCTTCCGTTCATTTATACAAGCTATCGATGAACCCGCTTTCATCCAACTCTTTTACGAATCTGGCCTCATAGAACTGCTCCGGTCTCGCTTCTCTGGCTTTGGGATTTCTTTGGGCGACATCTTCCAGCGCCAGTTTTATTCCTGCAAGATTCGGATAGGGTTTCAGGCTATAAGCCCGGGCATAGAAATCATACCCGACCTCGACCAGCTTCGGATCTTTCGCCCTCATGTACCGGGCTAAAATATCCATGCTCGCATTCTTATGATTCTTGTAATAGTGAACCCCCTCCACAATCGCTCTGAGATAACGGCGAACCGCCTGTTGATTTTTCTGGATAAAAGCCCTGCGCGCAAAGACGTCGCCGCCAAGCGGCTTGATTCCCAGCTTCTGGAGATCGAAAAGCACATTAAACCCGAGTCTTTCGGCCGCAAAGCGGTATTCTTCCGTTGTCGGGAAGGCATCGATATTGCCCTTTTGAAGCGCGATCAGCATATTGGCCGAGGTTTCCATCTGAAGAACAGTCACTTTCTTTTCCGGAATCCCGAATTCCTTGAGGGCCATTCGTAGAATCAGATGGGACGTGCTTCCCAGGCGGGTTATGCCGATTTTTTTTCCTTCCAATTGTTGGGGCTTGGTGATCTCCTTCGAGCTAACCAGATAGGCCAGGCTCGGCGCCGTGCTCAGGCTGGCTATAATCACCAAGTCGCTCCCCTCCAGATTGCTGGTTAAAGCGGCTATCCCGGTTCCGGCTCCAATATGGACTCCTCCGCTCAGCATGCTCTGAGAAAGCAGAGTCGTTGAGACATAAAGGAGCTCCACGTCCAGACCGTTCTTATGGAAAAGTCCTGTTTCTTTCGTTACCCAACTAACCCCATGCCCGGCCGTGATGACCGAATACCCCAACCTCAGCTTCATCGGCGCGTCCGCGGCGGCGGCGTTGATAGCGAAACAAAAGATCACGAATACGATGCCTTGCCAGAAAGAGCGTTTCGTCACCATGTTTAAGTATTTCCCCCAAACCACCGATCGATCCTGCCTCTCGGTGTATTACTCCTAATCGTACTTCTTCAGCACGTGGCGGGCGATTGCCAGGCGCATCACCTCAACGGCGCCTTCGGTGATGAGCGTGCTGCGCTGATCAAGAAACCACTGGTGCAACGGGAGGTCCGTCGTAAGGCCGATGCCTCCATGGATCTGAAGCGCCCGGTCCACAACGCGGAAGGACATCTCAGTGGCGTAAACTTTAGCCATGAAAGCTTCGTTCCGGATGTCCTGCCCCTGATCGTAATTCCACGCAGCGTGATAGACCATCAGGCGAGCGGCATGAAGCTCCGTAAACGAGTCCGCCAGCATCCATTGGATGGCCTGCCTTTCCGACAGAGGCTTTCCAAAGGTCACCCTCTGTTTGGCATATCTGGCCCCCATCTCGATGCATCGCTCGGCAACCCCCAAGGCGCGGGCCGCCTGCCGCAGCCGGCCCACTCCCAGCCATTTTTGCCCCAAAACGAAGCCTTCTCCCTCGTTCCCAACCAGATTTGCGGCCGGCACTTTGCAATCTTCAAAAACAACCTCACACGGTTCATCACCCATCATGGTTTTATATTTTGTGGTGATCCGGCATCCGGGCGTATTCATGTCCACCAGGAGGCATGAGATGCCGCCGCGGGCACGTTTGGCAGGATCGGTCAGGACCAACACCTGAGCGAAATCGGCTTTTGCGGCGTGAGTAATGAAACGTTTGGTGCCGTTAATGACGTACGAGTCTCCCTGCCGCACCGCGCGCGTTTTTATCGCGCCCGGGTCCGAGCCGGCGTCAGGCTCTGTCTGGGCAAGGCAGCTCATCTTTTCGCCTCGCAGAACAGGATAGAAATAGTGCCGCTTTTGCTCCTCATTCAGCGTATAAAGGATGGGGTTCACCCAAGGGCCAAAGATGCCCTGGTCGCGCGCAGGAATAGCGACAGTTCTTCCCATTTCTTCCCAGATGAGGACCCGCGCCAGCAAACCCAGTCCCGCACCACCGTATTGTTTAGGGACGTCAATCAACCAAAGCCCCATGTCCCGAGTTTTGCTCTCGAGCGTTTCACGGATTTCGGGTCTGATCTGATTTCCGACGCGGCACTGCAGCTCAATGGGAATGATCTCCTTGTCCACGAAACGCCGGACTGTCTCTTTTAGCATTTGGAGCTCTTCAGGCAGGTTGAAGTCCATATCCTAGGGTCTCCCGGGTTCGAGCACGATTAAAGGCGCTACCGCTTTCCAGCTATCAGTCGGCTTCATCGATAGCAAAAGCATTTCTTCTTTGCATCACCGAGTAAACAACCACTCCGACCGCTACCGATAAGATCACGATCACCAACGGCCGCAGGAGAAACCAAGCGCCGAATGCTCCCAGAGAAATGTAAAGGTAATTCTCTGCCAGATTTCCTAAAACCAGGCCCAGAACGAGAGGCGGTCTTGGCCACCGGAGCAAGACCATCGCGTATCCCGCAACGCCCGAGATGACCATGACCACAATGTCGGCAAAATTATTCGTGGCGCCGAAAGCTCCAATAAATATCAAAAACAGGATTACCGGAATCAGGATCGAGCTCCGGATGTAGGCGAGGCTGGCCAGTTGCTTTAAAAAGAGAAGGCACGCGATCACCGTGATGATGTTGGAAATGACGATGATCCAGACCATCGCAAATGTAACATGCAGATGTTCCGAAAGCATCTTCGGACCGGGAATGACACCGATGATCATAAAGGCGCCCAACAAAATCGCCATGGATCCGCTGCCGGGAACGCCAAATGCGATCGTGGGGATCAGCTCTCCGCCTTCCTTAGAATTGTTCGCCGCCCCCGGGCCCAAGACTCCGCGCACATCGCCTTTGCCAAATCCTTCCCTCTCTGCGGGAGTTTTCCCGCTGTGAATCGAGTGGGCATAGGCCAACCACTGGGCCGTCCCTCCACCCAGACCGGGAATAAAACCGATAAATGTCCCAATCATGCTGCAACGCAATACAAGACCCCAGTGCCGGAAAGTGTCGAAAATGCCTTCCAACACGCCGCCTGAAATGCGCACTCTTTCTTCAGAAACCCTGGAACCGCTGACTGCCAGGTCGATGATTTCGGGAATAGCGAACAGTCCTATAGCGACCGGAATGAGAGGGGCTCCATCCCACAGATAAGGCAGTCCAAAGGTATATCGCGGAATGCTTGTGTGAGGATCCATGCCAATCATTGATAGAACCAGCCCGAAACCGGCCATCAGAAGGCCTCTCCGCCAGAATCTTCCGCTAAGCGAACCAACAAAAGTCAATCCGAGAACGATCAAAGCGAAAAGCTCGGCCGCCGTGAAATTAAGAATGAAAGGTCGGACGAAAGGCACAGAGACGGCCAGCACGATCGCGCCTAGGATGGCTCCGATTAGAGAGCTGAAAAGAACTGCGCCGAGAGCCCGCCCTGCCTCGCCTTTCTTTGCCATGGGATGGCCGTCGAGAATGACGGCGGCAGAGACAGCTTCTCCCGGAACGCCAAAGAGCACCGAAGTGATGTCTCCGGTGGTTGAATTGACCGCATGCGCCGCCAGCAAAAAACAAAATGCCTCGATGGGCTGCAAGCCGAAAGTGAACGGGATCATTATCGCGAGAGTAGCCCGTCCTCCCAGTCCCGGAAGAATGCCTACCCAAAAGCCGACGAGGATGCTGATGAGCAGATATCCGAAGGCTGGCCAGGACAAGACGCCTACCAAGCCAGCCCACATCGCCTCAATCACATTCGGCATCGACTTTGGCTATTTTCGCAAGCTCTTTAAGAATTCGACAGTTTCGGAGTCCACCTGCATGGCGTCCTTGACCAGGGTTTCTATCTCGCTTCCGTCTATCGGGTTGGTATCGATTTTCAACTGATTGGCCTCGGCTAAAAAGGCGGGATCGGCGAGGGTAGCCAAAAAACCCTGCCGTAAGATCTTGACCCGATCATCGGGTGTTTTTGGGGGGGCGACGTAGAGCTTCCCGACTACCTCTGCGAGGGCATTGATGCGGCGAAGCTGTTTTACCCTGGGCGCAGAAGATAATTCAAGAATCATTGGGACATCAGGAATATCCGCGTCCCGCACGAGCTTTCCCTTTTCTTTGATCGTGCCTGCCTGGACCAGAATTTTGACAAATCCATTTTTTACCCAATCGCCTTTTTCAATCAAAAAACTGCTCAGATTTGCCACCCTCCCATCGATGTCTCCTCTCTCCATACCCATGTCGACCTCTCCACCCCCCCGGTAGCCAAAGATGCTTCGAAATTTAACACCCAGTCCTTCTTCCAGCGCCGAGCCGAAGACGTGCATATCACTGCCTTTGCCCATGTAGCCGATCCGGGCAGGTTGTTTAACCTCCTTAAGAGCTTTGAGGCTGCTGTAAGGACTTTTCGATTTTGTGACAAGAATATAGTTCTGAGATGCCGCGCTTCCGATGTACTTCCATTTGGCAATATCAAATAGGGCTCCTTCGCTCTTCAAGATTTGGGCGCTGTACATGATATTCATGTTCACGGCGCCGATAGTTAGCCCATCAGGCTCGGTCCGATTGAAGAGGTTGTTCGCAGCCACCAAGCTGGATCCCCCTGGCATATATTGCACAATCACCTTAGGCCGGCCCGGAATGTGCTTCGTCAGGTGTCTTGAGATCACCAACGCGTAAGCCGAATAACCGCCGCCGGGAGGGTAGCCGCTAACGATCGTCAAGGTCTTGCCCTCATAGAACTTTGGGTCCGCCGGGACTTCGCTTGCCGACAGCACAAACAATAAACCCACGATAAGACTGACTGCTTTCTGCATATAGATCCTCCCAGGTTATTCGTCCTTAGCCGCCCGCTAAAAGCCAAGCCGATCTCTGAGCCCCTTTACCCGTTCATGTTCTTCTTTGAGTTCCGGCCGGGCCGCAAGCTCCTTGTACGATTCGCGCGCCAAATCGAGGTAACACGCCTCTTCAGGGTCGACCAGCGTATCTATCTCGCCGGCGTCGTACTCTTCCTTCAAAATTACGTCCAAACCGGTGGGTAACCCGTCTACGGGGAACGGCATATACTCGAGGTGTTCGGGAGAGGCAGATGAAAACCTGCCACCGCTTTCTTCAGGATCAGGGCTCTGCCTTCGCAATCTCTTTTCTAACTGGTAAATGTATTTAAAATTCTCCGGCTGCTCCCTGACGAACCAGTACGCGCGGATCATCGCCTTGAGAAAGGCCTTGACCAGATCCGGGTGCTCATTGATGATATAGCCACTGGCTACAATCACCCGATCCGGGTGCCCGCGGGGGTATTTCTCTTTGAATTTCAATAGAATGTTGTAGCCTTCCGCTCGCAGCTGCTCTGCCTCCCATGGAGAAACAGACATGGCATCCACCTTCCCGGAGCGCAACGCCGACAGCCCTCCCGTGGGGTAGACACCGCGCACCCATTCAACGTCCTTCTCCGGGTCTAACCCGCTCTCCCGCAGCCACGGCCGCACCCCTTTGAAAATGATGTCCCCGTAATCGATAATCCCCAGCCGTTTCCCTTTCAGCTCGCTGAGTGATCGGACATCAGAGGAGCCTACCCAGACAGCGGTCTTTTGATTACGCCAGCCGGCGATAATGTAGACGTCTGCCTTTCGCTTCAGTCGTTGATACAGAGGAGTAATTGCCTGGACATCCAAAGCGATGTCGATCGCCCTTTCTTTCATACCCTGGGCGAGCCCCAGCTTTTCGAGGCCGAACGGCACCAGTCCCCCGGGTACTATCTCGTAGGCCAGAGAGTGACTGGGCCGACATAATCCCTCGTCAACGAAAAAGTTCATCTCGTGAGCGATCATGACCGGGATGAGATGTAGAACATGGTAGCAAGTCGGAGCTACCCTTAACGTATCCAGCCACATAAGATGTCTCCTTCCTCTTCGCCCACGGCCGAGACGATCACACTCGAATGCAGATCAATCTCACCGCCGGATGAGTTCTTGGGCCGCGGCCCAAAAGCTACCGATTACGCCCTTGGTTAACGGGAGGGCGAGAAGCTGTCCGAAAATGCCCCAAAGAACAAGCCAGGCGGCTCCCGCCAGCAGCGCGGAGGTGATTAAACTCTCCCGCGACTGGATTTTTAGGTATAAGAACATGAGCAAAGGGATGCCGGTCTGAAAACCCAGGAGCCAAATAGAAAGAAAAAAACCCAGGATCCATGCAAGGATGTTGAAAGTCCGTTCCCTTACCAAAGCGACATCGATCTCGTGAGCAAACTCCATGTCGACCGGAGCCGCCCGTGAGGAATGCTTTGTCTCGTTCAGTCTTCCTTCAAGCACGAGATTAATGACTCCTAGCAGGAACATAGGAATTCCAATGGCCCACGGAAAAAGTTGCGCCTGCAAAGGCCATTCGCGCGCCCGCCACACGGCGAACCCAAAAACCAACAGAACTAGAAGAGTAAAGAGATTTTGCGCCCAGGTTTTCATTCGAATGAACGATTAAGACCGCTGAGAATCGCCCATCACGGTTCAATCGTGGCAGCGGCCCGCCCCGCCAGACATCCTGTCACCGCGCCTCTGACAAGACCCGTGCCCCCCGGATAATTGAAATAGAAAAAACCTCCCGTCAGCTCGCCTGCCGCATAGAGACCCGGAATCGGACGCTCATGCAGATCTAAAACCCTTCCATTGCCATCGATCTTCAGACCGGCATACGTAAAGGTCACTCCGCCCGTGACCGCATACGCGTAGTACGGCGGCGCATCAATTGTCTGCGCCCAATTGGACTTAGGTGGTGAAATATTTCGCGTTCCCTTTCCGTCCCGAATGCTACGGTCCAATGGAACCTCTACCATGACCGCCTCATTGAACTCCCGCACGGTCTTTAGCAGCGCCTCAACGCGTAGATCCAGCATCTCCGCCAACTCTTCAATGCTCCCGGCTACAGTCGGTACGGCCAACTCGTAGGTATCAGCTAGATACGGCTTCACTTTGCTGTCAAAGATCTGATATGCAGTGCCTCCAGGCTGCTGGACGATGCTCGCTCCCGTCTTCGCGTAAGTATACGTGCTGAAGTCCTCAGCTTCGTCCAGAAACCGTTCGGCCTTCGTGTTCACCATGATCCCTAGGGGATAAGAGTACCGAAGCGTGTAGCTGGGTTTCCGATCCGCTCCCATCAGCTGAGCTTCGACATCGGGCGCCCCGGCATCGATGGGGGAACAATGAAATCCGCTCCAGTGGCCGTAGGCCTTTGCGCCTTGCTCCAAGGCCATGTGTAGTCCGTGTCCCGTGTTGTATCGAGTTCCTCGTACTTTGGCCAAATCGGTCCCGACTCCGAGATATCGGGCACGCATCTCGGGGCTTGCCTCAAACCCTCCGCAGGCTAACACCACTCCCCTGCTCTGTATTTCGTACAGTCCCTGCGGGCCTTCGACGATGACTCCCTTCACGCCGCATTTCGCGGCCCTCAGGAGGCTCACAGCTCGGGTTTCGTATCTCACCTCGATGCGCTTTTTTTCGATAGCCGCCAGCCAGGATGCGATCAGCCCTTCACCACCTCCTTTGGCATGAATAACACAAGTGCCATGCGGCCAACGAAAGTGATCGCCGGTACGGACAACATGATGGGAAAAAAATAACTCGAACTGAATCCCCAATCCTGCCATCCACTTAACAACGGGGTACGACTCGTTCACCAGTAGCTCGATCAGTTTTGGGTCAGCCCGACCAAGCGTAACGCGCATCATGTCGCCATAGAAATCGTCCTGGGTGTAGGGCGGGATCTCTGCCGTTTGGCCATCTCGAAGAGGCCACTCCCACAGTAAAAGCTTGACATCCTGAGGTTCGTTGTACGGAAACCTGAACTCGGCGGCGCCGGTCAGGCGGGAGTTTCCTCCCCGATGAGCTAGCGGAGCCTGCTCGATGATCAGCACTCGGGCTCCGTTTTCGTCGGCGGCCGCTGCTGCCGCCAGGGCAGCGTTGCCGCAGCCCACCACTACAACGTCGTAGTGCTCCGCCTCCATGGCGCGCCTCCTTCGGATTCCGTGAATTTCGGTAAAAGTCGACCTTAAACGCAGGTTAAAAGGTTAAGTGCCAGCACAAAGCGTGCCACGTCCTGTTAGGCGAAAATTTCCGGATTATCTGCGTTCCAAGACCGACTCATTCGCAAGACCTGGATTTTTTAGTCATCCTTTTTCAAAAAATGGAATTTGCATGCATTCGATTATGCACAGTTGGCTGCGGTTGCTCTCCTGGCCCGTTTCCCTACGACTCACAAGCCCTGGAGCTCAGTTTTTGTTCCGGATCACATGGCCTACAGTCGCTCGCTGTAGCGTTGCCTTAATCTTCGCTTGCGCGAGATCGATTCGCTTTGGATTGACATGTCGTGAGTTGGTGTGATACCGACGGCTAATCGCTTTGCGGTGCTGCCCGCCCATTAATCCAAGTTGCCGGCTACCGAGTTGTCTACCCGTTCAGGGGCGGAAGTTGTGTTGTGTGGACTGATCGGAACCGACTGAATCCAAAAATAGAGGAGAATTTTTATGACCCGCACGCTTTCAGTTCTTGCCAGCGACCCATCGCATCTGCCGCTCCTGACCGTGTTCAAGGAGTCCGGGGTGACTCAGAAATATGGATTTGAAATAGAGATCGACGTGGTCGGAGGGGCCAAGGCTCCGACTATGGCGCACCGGCCTCGCTTGCTTCTTGCCGGAGAAGTCGACTTCGTCAGCGGCGTGCATCACGAGACTTACAAAGCCCGGGCGCGGGGAGAAAAACGGTTCGTTTATCTGGCCCAAACCCAGAACCGATGGGACGACCGGCTTATGGTCTCACCGGAGATCACTTCCATTCAGGACCTTAGAGGCAAAAGAATTCTCTGCCACTTGAAAGTTTCTTGTATTTCGGGAAACCTCACAGCCATTTTGGAGAGTTGCGGGCTCAACAGCGACGAATTCGAGATTTACCCGATTGAAAGCATGTCCGGTAACCTTCAGTCCTACGTCGATCGGGTCGTTGCGGGTGAGGCGCACGGAACCTTGGTAGATATGCCTTTTGATCTCTACGGCCAGAAGAAAGGACTGAAGATACTCGCCTTGCCGGAACGACCGGTCATTCACAACACGACCATTCTAGCGACGACCGATTACATCAGGGATAACAAAGATACGGTGAATGCGTTTCTAAAGGCCTTGATCGAAGCCATCCACTTCTTCAAAACGCGTCCGACCGAGGTGGTCGGCATCTTGCGCAAAAACCTGGCGCAGCGTTACGGATTGGATGACGAGGAATACTATGTTCATCTTCAGAGGGAATGGGCGAAGCTTCTTATGCGCAAACCGTATCCTTTGGCCGGTGCGATCCAAAATGTGTTTGATCTGGATGCCGCGAAAGACTCTAAAGTTCAAGAAGAGATCGGGCCAATGGAGCCCTGGGACCTCCATTACCTCAGGCGCATCGACGACAGCGGCTTTATCGATAAGCTGTATACCGCATAAGAAGGACTCCTTGCTTCTAGACGGATGCATGACATCCCGAACGAGCCTTTTGTGTTCCCGCACCGCGGGGCTCTTTCCGCGCGTTGAGATCATGTCAAAGAAACGCTCTGTAGCCTTTGCTCTGGCCGTAATCTTTTCTTTGATTGTTACACCTTTCGGAGCCTCCCACGCACAGAAACTCTTGGTGCCCTATCCAGCCTTGGGCGGAACCAGTCTCGCTCTCTGGATTACCCACGATGCTGGATTGTTCAGAAAGTATGGACTTGATGTCGATCTGGTATTTATGGGAGGCGGAGGCAGGACGGTTAGAGTTCTCCTCGCCGGCCAGAGCCGCATCGCCAGTGTCGATCCCACTGCACTGGTGCAGGCTGCGGCGGGAGGAGTTGACGTTGTGATGGTCTCGGCTATGACGGGGACGCTGCCGTATCTCCTGGTGACGAGACCGGAGATCCAAACCAAAGAGGACCTTAAGGGCAAGAAAATAGCGGTCAGCGGATTTGGCGGAGCTTCGGATTTCGTGACACGCCTGGTGCTCGAAGGGTTGGGATTGTCTCCTGACAGAGATGTCGTCATCATGCAAGTAGGGGACGTGCCGACTCGTCTTATGGCTTTGGAATCGAAGACCGTGCATGCCACGGTGCTTGTCCCGCCGGCGCACCTGCTGGCCAAGAGAAAGGGACTTTCGGTGCTCGTCGATATTGCGGGACTTGGAATCAAAATCCCGAATTCGACCATCGGCACGACCCGCGCCCATTTAAGCTCTCATCGGGATGTTGTACGGAAGTTTCTCATGGCTTTTTTGGAGGGGATCAAAGTGCTGAAGTCTGATGCCGCTTTCTCGATTAACGTCCTCTCCAAGTATTCCCGCACCACCGATCGCGACTCGCTCAGCGCGGCCTATGAAATTTACGCCAAAATCCATCCGGAGCGACCCTATGTGGATCCTCCTTCAATAAACAAAATTATCGATTTTTTCTCTAAACGGCGGCCGGAGATTGCAAATCTAAAACCTGATGAGATGATAGACATGAGCCTCCTGCGCGAGATCGACCAGTCTGGCTTTATCGATTCGCTTTACAAAAAATGATTTGCCACTGGCCCATACTCTTAACGAGTCGAAAGGATCTGTTTATGAACGTTTATGCGAGCAGATGGGTTTTAACGTCCCTTTTGCTTTTCTTCGCGACGACCCTTCACGCGCAGTCCTCGATTCTGGAGGGCGCGAAAAAAGAAGGAAAGCTTGTCTACTACACGGCGCTCACGGCTCCCGAGAGTCGAGCGCTCCTCGCGGCGTTCGAAAAAAAGTACCCGTTTATCCGGACTGAGTTGTTTCGCCTCGAAGGCGACAAGATGCGCAACAAGATCCTCACCGAGGCAAGGGCCGGCCGGCACAGCTTCGACGTCAACTCCACGAGCATCACGAACACCGGGCTATTGATGCGGAGCGGCATGCTCGCGTCCTATAAGGCGCGCGCGCGAGATCGAGTGTGGCCCGGACTGAAAGACGACGACGGATATTGGACCGGCCTCTACGTCCGCCAGTACGCCCTGAGCTACAATACCCATCTTGTCTCCGCAAAGGAGGCGCCGAAAGACTGGTGGGACCTTTTTGACCCGAAGTGGAAGGGAAAAATAGGCCTGGATGAAGAGGTCGAGTTATACGGCGGGCTTTGTCTCTACTGGGGAAGGGAGAAAGCCCTAAAGCTGCTAAAAGGGCTCGCCGCGCAACAACCGCTGATTCGGAACGGGCATACTCTTATCGCTCAATTAACGGCAGCCGGCGAATTTCCGGTCTCTATCGCCTACTCCAATCGGATTGAGGATATGAAAGCCAAAGGAGCGCCTGTGGATTGGTCGAACACGACCGATCCGGTCGTTGCTTCGCCGAGTGTAATCACAATGTCGGCTCATGCTCCCCATCCCAACGCGGCGCGGCTATTTTTGGAATTTGCTCTCTCTTATGAGGCCCAGTCGCTGCTCGCAAAGTTTGATCGGGTTCCCGCTCACCAGGAGATCCCGGCTCCGACCCCTAAGCAAGATTTAAAAAAAATGAAGGTGTTTTTCGTCAATACGAAGATCTCGGACCGGTTTGAAGAATATCAAAAGGAGTACCGCGAGATTTTTGGGCGGTAGAAGTGTAACCGCTTTCGCCATTCATCGACATTGATGCCTCTGAATCTAGTGCCATTCAATCGTCTCGACAACCACCCGTTTTGTTATCGGAGGAGATCCAGCTAACCTGACCAACGGCACAGACGACGTTCAGCTCTGAGGAGGATTGTTGATATGACGACCCCAACCTTCTTAGTCCGAACCATGTCCGATACGGTGGAGACCGACATCCATCGAGTGTTCACAATTTGCAATGAGATCCTGCCGCGCTATCAAATGGCGCCTCTCACATTCGAGCGGCTCAGGAAAATCGCCGACGGCCCTTTCGATCTCTTTCTGATTCCGTTGATTTTTTCCGAGGAATATAAGGCAGACCGAAACTTGGTTTTTAACGAGACGAAAAGGGTTGAGATTCGCAATCAGGCCATCGAAATTGCGAGGAAGCACCGGTTTGACACCGACCCGCCTGAATTTATCCCGGGCATTGAGCCGTCTCTAAAATCAACGCAGGCAGCCGGTTTGCGCAACATCCTGCTGACCACCGGCGGGCGTCGTTACCAGCACCATGCTATGGAAAGCGTTGGCATTGGCGGCTACTTCGAAGAAATAATCGATCGGGATGAAACCTACTTTGCCAAAGAACAAGGCATTTATCATTTATTCCGGAAGCACAACTGCGACATGCGTGTCATACTTCTCTCGGGAACGGCGAGTTACATCAAGGCGGGGAACAATCTTGCCCACGTGCAAGCGGGCAAAACCCGGCTCGAAGTTGTTACCATTGCTTTCGCCACGCCTTATTCCTACAACGATGAAGAAACGCTAGCGGCCGCCAAGCCGAGAATCATCATTCACGGTCTTAATGAGCTTTTGGCGCAGCTGAAAAGCCTCGATCTCTCCGTCTAACCCCCAGCTTGCCGTCTTTGCCACTTTTCCCTTTACAACCCTGACAGCAAGCGGTAAATTTCGGCCCGGCAATTTCCATGCGGACACCTAAGGCTCGGCCGGAACGATTGCGATTCTCGCTTCGGGAAGAGAGAGGCGGCACGCCGCTGCCGGTTCGTTCCCGGCGAATGTGGGCGCTCGGGCTCTTCCTTGCAGCAGGCTTCGTGATTTTTGCCGGCCTCGGCTGGTTGCAGATCGCCTCGATGCGCGGCCATGAGATCAGGGATCTCTTTGATCTCACTTTTCTTTTTTTCCAGGGATTCTGGCTTCTGGGCTGGTCGGTGGGCGTCTTTTTCTTGGGCGCGCTGGCGTTTCTGGTTCTTTTTCACGGGGAATCGGCGCGGTTGCGGAACGGGCAATTGATCCAGACAGCCCGCCTGGGCCCGCTGCGAATCACCACCGAATACGATCTATCAAAAATTCGCAATCTCAGGCTGGAACCCGAGGCCAAACGGCCCAAGGACTTCGTTCGCATCCGCTTCGATTACCGCGACGGCAGCGACGGCCTTGGGAATCCTATGCCGAGACTCGAGGCTGAAAGCCTCATCGAGCTGATCGAGAAATCCGCGCCGGGAATCCATCGCGTCACGCCGGACAAAATCCCTTCCCCGGCCAATCCGAAGCGCTCTCAAGCGCGATCCTCAGCCGGACTCAAGCGTCCGGCCGCGCGCCCGGAACCACCTCCTTCGCTTTGGTCTTCATCGAGCCTCATCCTGATCGGAGCGAACCTGATCCCTCTGCTGGGAGTGCTCTGGTTCGGTTGGAGCCTCGGCGAAGTTATGGTTCTCTTCTGGGCCGAGAGTGCCGTGATCGGCTTCTGGAACGTGGCCAAAATAGCAATCGTCGGAAAATGGGCAGCCGTGTTCGCCGCGCCTTTCTTCATCGGCCACTTCGGCGGATTTATGGCAGTCCATTTCCTGTTCATCTATTCGCTCTTCATCCGCGGGCTCAATGCCGCCGGGCCGGAGCCCACTCTGCGGACCGCGCTAGTCAATCTTGCCTTGCCCTTATGGCCCGCCTTTACCGCTCTGTTTATCAGTCACGGCGTCTCATTTTTCACGAATTACCTGGGCCGGCACGAGTACCTTGGTATGAATCTGAAGACACAGATGGGTGAGCCCTACAAGCGAATCATCGTGATGCACATGACGATTATAGGGGGGGGCTTTCTGACAATGACCCTGCGGACTCCCACGGCGGCCGTCGCGCTTCTGATCTTCCTCAAGACCGCGGCTGACCTACACGCACACCGCAAAGAGCGCGCGCGGAGGCTTTCGCCGGTCGAGGTTGATGAGAGAGCAACCTCAGTCGCTCTGAAAGCATAACAGAACCGTTGCCACCGCGCTGGAAAATAGATACAACGGTTGCGCATTCCATATCGCCGGAAAGGACGGCATGCCTATGTCAAAAACTCGTGTGATGCACTACCTCAACCAGTTTTTTGCCGGCGTCGGGGCCGAGGAGAAGGCCGGCGTTCCCGTCGGTTCTTTGGCGGGAGCGATAGGACCGGGCAAGCCTCTGCAGGAGTTGCTGGGCGACTCGGCCGACATTGTTGTTACCGCGTACTGCGGAGACGACTATTTCGCCAATCATGTCGACGAAGCCGTAGCCGCGATCAGCCGGATCGCGCAGAGCCACAAGATCGAATTGGTGGTGGCGGGCCCGGCATTCGGTTCAGGGAGATATGGCTTCGCGTGCGCCGAAGTCTGTCATGGGCTCAGCAGCGCGCTGGATATCAGCTCTGTCGCAGCCATGCATCCGGAAAATCCGGGGATCGAGACCTACAGGCAATATAAGGATCGAAACGTCTATGTCTTTCCGACCACAGACGTCGCCTCAGGGATGCGTGAAGCTCTGTCTCAGATGGCCTTATTCGGCCGTAAGCTCGCTCTCAATTCTCCTGTAGGCAAACCTTATCAGGAAGGCTATATTCCACGCGGGTTTCGATTGGACGAATTCAGCGATCAGACCGGCGCAGCCAGAGCAGTTCGGATGTTGTTGGACAAGATCTCCGGCCGTCCTTTTATCTCTGAGATACCGGTCGAACACATTGAGGCGATTCCGGTGTCGCCGCCGCTGAAGGATCTGCAAGAGGCCTGCCTCGGCCTGATCACAACCAGTGGCATCATCCCCTCCGGGAATCCCGATGGCTTTAGAGGTTTCCAAAATATCCACTGGGCCAAATACTCTATCGAGAAGGTTGATTCCATGTCGGAGGCCGATTGGGATGTCGTCCACGGCGGCTACAACACTGATTTCATGAAAAGAAATCCGAACTATGGGGTTCCCCTGGACGTGTGCCGCCAGTTGGAAAGGGAGCGCATTTTTGGCCGGCTCGATTCCTGCTTTTACGCCACCCCGGGCGCGCGCGGATTGCTCTCCGTAATGCATGGATTGGGAAAGGAGATGGCCGATGATATGAAGCAAAGGGGAGTCGACGGCGCCCTTCTGGTCTCGACGTGAGGCTCTTGCACTCGCAGCGGGTCTGCGATCGCAAGGGCAGTTGAGAAGGAAGGAATCCCTGTCGCTTTTATTACCGCCATGTCTTCGATGGCAAAGCAGCTCAAGGTGAACCGCATCGTAACCGGCACCAAAATCCCGCATCCCTGTGGCGACCCCAACCTCCCGTCAGAAGCGGATCGGAAGTTACGAAGAGCCATTGTTGAATGCTCCCTGAGCGCCCTTCAGAAAAACGTGATTAGCCCTAGCGTCTTCACCCCGGGCGCAACTTATACTTCCGGATAGGAGAGGTTTATGAAGCTTGAAATGGCGACCTTCTATGTGGGAGAGGTTCGGTTCGGGACGCGCACGAGCTACGACGGCGGCGTGCTTGAGATCAACAAAGAGGAGCTTGCAAACCTTGTTCTCGATGACCGGCGGGTTATCTCGGCCGAATTGGCTGTGACGCGTCCGGGAGAGAAGACGCGGTTGGTTAAATTGCGCGATGCAGTTGAGCCGAGGGTGAAGGTGTCCGGCCCCGGCTGCGTATTTCCGGGTGTCCTCGGGCCTGTCGACACCGTGGGGGAGGGGAGAACCCACCGGTTATCCGGAGTTACGGTGATGCTTTCCGCCGAGTACGTCCCTACAGTCCTTAGCGGCACGGGAGCGCAGAGCTCCGGGATCGTGGACATGTGGGGTCCGGCGGCGCGATTAACGCCCTTCAGCTCCGTGATCAACATTGTGCTGATGGTCCGGCTTGCGGACGGCGTAACCGAGCTTGAGGCGCATGCGGCGATGCAGTCCGCGGAATTTAAGGTGGCCCGGAGGCTTGCCGAGACGACCATCGAAAGAGTTCCGGAAGACATCGAGGTTTTCGAGTTGTCGAAGTGCGACCCTGCTCTGCCAAGAGTCGTTTATATCGCCGCCGCTTCGCTCACCTGGCATAATCCTCACTCGGGCCTGGCCTATTATGGATTGCCCATTCGCGAGTCCCTGCCGACGCTCATTCATCCGAACGAGTTTCTGGACGGCGCAATCACAAAAGATGCCCGCGTCGCGAATGGAAGCCGCCCTACGACCTGGTCCTGGATGAGTCCGGCAGTGATTCTCGAGCTTCTTAGACAGCACGGAAAGCAGCTCAATTTTTTGGGTGTCATCTTGCAAAGGACCAGATTTGAAACGGAATTCGGGAAACAGATCACCGCGGCGTGTACGTCCCAGATGGCGCGTCTTCTGGGCGCGGACGGCGCAATCAGCACCCGGATCTCGACATCGGGGAACAACTTCATGGACATGATGCTCACCGTTGAGGCCTGTGAGAAAAAGGGAATCAAGACTGTCTTTGTGACGCCGGAGTGGGGCGGGAAGAAAGGAGATGAGCTGCCGCTCGTGTACTATGTCCCCGAAGCCACAGCCATGATCAGCACCGGCAGTTTCGAGCGTGATGTCATCATGCCACTGCCGGACCGGGTCATTGGCGCCGGAGACTGCCAGTCCGTCCAGCTTTACGCTGGCGATAAGTATTACGCGCCCGCCGGCGAGTTTACCCTTCCGGCCTCGTTTTGCCTTCTGGAGGGGGTGGATTGTCTCGGCGGTATGAGCCTGACCTGCGGACAGTATTGAGAACGCTTGCGCCGCCAAGTGAGCTTTCCCGGCATTCCGATAGGCCAGTCCGTAAAACTTCCATAGAACAGAAATACGGTTGGATAGAGCGCCAAAAAGGCGACAGATCCTGCCACGATGATGAAGATGATATTGACCGGAGTTTGGAAAATTTGTGAATAAATCGGAGCGAACTAAAAAACAACCTGTTTCTCTTATGAGCTCGTTGGGTGAATCCCCGTGAAGTTCCGCTCACCCCTGGATTTTCTGTGGGAAAACGGATATAAGACCCCGTCAATATGCCTCGATCCTTTATGCAGGTTGGTCTTAGTACGTGCGTGGTTTAAAAACTTCCCTCTCGCTGACGCTTCTATCGCTGGTAATTCTTTTTTCTTGCGCTCCGCTTTCGCGCACGATTCCAGCCGTCACGGATGAAACGCTGGAAAGATTTCTGCGCAATGAGGCGATGCGGATTGTTAAGGTTTCTGAGAACTCCGATAAGGCGGCGATGTACCAGTTTCGCCTCGTCCAGTTTCCGCGCAAGGACATTTTGGGTCTGAGTATCGGAAACCATCAGATTTATATCAGCTACGAATTGAGCCGTTTGGCGTATCGGACCGAACATCATCTCTGGCTGTTCAGGCATACCCTGGCCCATGAAATCGCGCATGACGTTTTGGGTGGAGAAGTTGGAAGAAAGGAGCCGATCTCCCGGGCTGCTGTGGGGCTCGCAAACGGCATCACCGGGCGTGATCTGGGACTGTCAACAAATATCTTCTTTCGTTCTTATTCCAGCGCGGCAGAGTTGGAGGCGGACCGAAAAGGTCTTGAGTACTGGCAGAGACTCGGCTGGGATTGCCGGATTTGGATCCGGATCTTCGAACACTTCCTCAATCACGGCTACCAGGGGGACGTGGATCATCCCACGGCAGAACGCCTCAACCAAAGTAGAGAGATCTGCCCCGCGGACGCGCGCGCGGATCAAAAAAAGAAAGCGTAGATCCGCTCAATCCGCAATCCGCATCCGCTCTCTGACGTCTGACCTCAAAGGGCGCGATTAATCGCGCCCTTACCGTCCGGATTTTTATCAGTCGTCGAGCCTGAATCCCACTTTGAGCGTTACCTGCCAGTAATCCACCTTATCGTTCTCAATGTAGCCACGGGTCTCGGTAATCTGAAACCAGCGCAGGTTGTGAAGAGTTTTCGATGCCTTGGAAATCGCATTTTGAACGGCATCTTCGACACCGGATTTGGATGAGCCTGTCAGCTCAATCTGTTTGTACACATGGTCAGTCATAAACCCTCCTGTTAAAGGTTGTTGAGTTTTCCACAGGCCAATACCAGCGTAGCATAGAAAGGGGGCAAGAGCAGCTCCATCCGGGGCGGTGACGCGGCGCTGTAGGTATGGACGATTTCGCCCAAAGCTTCTAGAAAAAACGTCTGAGATCCGATTACCCGAGGTCGGATCATGGCTGGGACAGGGTGAAAAGGGCTGGACGCTGGTTTCAGGGGCAAAGTCGGTCGATATGCTTTCACCCGTCGATGGAACCGTTGTCGCCGTCAATGACAAAGTCAAGGCATCAGGGGGAACGGCCGGATTGGATCCATACGGCGAAGGATGGCTTATCAAAGTCAACCCCTCGAGGCTTAACGCCAATTTGAAACATCTGCTTTCAGGTCGTCTCGCCAGACGCTGGATGGAAGAGGTGGGCGACAATCTTCGGGCGATAATGAGTGCGCGGTCATCCGTCATTTGGAGATGCAGAATGGCCGTCAATGCGGCTCCTGCCACAACGGCAAGGCAGCATTCGGCTTAATGAATTGCCCGGCTTGCCATCGGGAGCGCTAGTGGCAAGAAGCAAACAGTAAATAGGCAAGAGCGGCTGAACGGCTGATACAAATGAGAGAATATCACGGCGGAATCTGGGCTCCTCCAGGATTTTACCTCGAGAGGACTATCTGGAAAACGCAGGCGGTCCCCAGAGGGGGACAGATCCTTGAAGGAGCGGAGGAATCCACTTACGTCCGTTTGCCGATTCCGCCGTTGCTGATGGCTTTTTTGATTCCGATCGCGGGAGCTCTGTACGTCATCCTGTTGCCGCTTATCGCCGGCGCCCTCATCATTTGGCTGGCCGGCTCCAAGGCGTGGAAGGCGGCCGTTCTAGTCGCAAACCGTCGTCTCTTGCGAGGTAGGAGTCGAGACCATAGTTCTTTGGGCCGGTGAGGCCAAAGAGATCTTAAGTGACGGAGTTTGCCACGGTGCCGGGTTTCGGCAACAGCGGCGCTCCAAAAACAACGGATATTCAGTTCGCGCCAGTTCTGCTCACGGTGGCACAGAGATTGCCTTTACCGCGACCCGGTAGAAAGATATCCGGAGGATTGACGCGATGATCTATATCGTTAAGTTCAGCCCTAGAGTCGATTCCCACGAGACCCAGCCGAGATTCACTCGAACCCTTTTTGCCGAATGCAATGGAAAGCCCAGCCGCGAAAGAGCGGCCAGACTCCTCAGCGATGTTACGGCAGGAGACTTTTTAGAAGATACGATTCAGATCCAGGAATTGCCCTATTTTGAACCGGCAGAGGTGCGAAACCAGGGCGCCACTGTTTTTGAGCTGTAGCCCGCCGGCCCGTCTCGCCGGCGACTGTCCGCCTTCCAGTTATTTATATCGCTTTCAGATTTCCGGATTGATGAGGAATCCGGGTTAACCTTTGGATATGCGCAGTGGCTTGGCGAATTTTCGCTTATCGCCAGAGGGGAGATACGAACCTCCACGCTTGAAGCTGGAAACTTTGTAATCGGTCGAGGCAGTGCCTTCCATCGTTATCATATATTGAAACTGCTCGCCTCCATTGTCCCCGGTCAAGTAAACATAGAGCGCCTTTTCCCCAGGCATCGGTTCGTATTCGTCGGCCTTTAAGCTCGTCGGGTAGGCTCCTTGGTGGAGTCGCGAAAGGGTCTCTTTGAATTTTTCGGGCGATACATACCGTTTTGCGGCGTCAGACAGTAGTGGATAACTCTTTTGAAAATCACGCTGGATAAATGCAGCCTGCGCGAACTGCAGGGCTCTGGTTCCAGCTAGAACTTCATCGTGTTTGACGGATCTTACACAGCTTATCAAAACCAAGGAGACGAAAGCCAAAACAAGGAAACGGTGCCCCATAAACTTATATTATCATCGAATTGGCCACAGTGACAGAGCGAGTGCTAGGGGACTTTCGCTATGTCTGTGGTTCGAATCGACAAAACGGATATTCAGAGCGGCAACTGCTTTTTTGACATCAAGCTCAACCTTGCTTGACTGCAGCGGTGGTTAGAAATAGTGTCTTAAAGGCATAGCCAATGTTCCCGGAACCCAAGGAAGGGACCTCTATGTGCGAGTACTGTAATCAAACATCTGTGACCGTAGAGAGAATGGATCCCGACGAAGAGTCCGTATGCGAATGGATATCCGACGACGGCTTGGAGAGTTGCGACAGGCCGGCAGTTTATTCCGTTTTGGAATGGTACGTTGAGGATCATTTATGCGATACTCACCTCGAGCAGGTGAAGAGACATCTTGATGAGGGGTTGGCCGAGTTTCTAGAGAGCGTTGGATTCGGATCTCAATACGAGCTCCATTCGATCCACCAAGAGGAGAGCTGCGATTACATCTCTCCGGCATCGGCTCAAAGTTGGCAACCCTGCGGTAAAAGGGCCGGTCACGCAAAATATACACTGGAAAACTTGTGCCTTTGTGCAGAGCATTTTGCCGAGATGGGCTACGATTCTTCAGCGCCGGCTAAGAGCTGAAGATCACGGAACGGCGCTGATGCAGCCCGACAGACCTGCCTTCCGCTCTTATAAACTGCCGCGCTGCCCGTGAAGATGAGCCATGCGCACCGGATTCGAAAGACTCCTTGAGGAACCCGAGCGCTGGCTTGGGAGGGCCCGGGTGGGACTGGTTGCCAATCCAACGACCGTGGATCGCCGGCTGGCCCATGCCGTTGATGTCTTCCATGCGCACCCCGCTATTGATCTTCGCTTGCTGTTCGGACCGGAGCATGGAATCCACGGGGCAGCGCAGGATATGGTCGTAGTCGGCGGCAGCCGCGATTCCGTCACCGGACTGCCCGAGATCAGTCTATACGGCAACAGTTTCGATTCGCTTTCTCCGACCCCTCAGAACCTCGCTCAGATCGATCTGCTCGTCTTCGACATTCAGGACATCGGCGCGCGCTATTATACCTACGGCGCCACCATGGCATTGTGCATGCGGGCCGCAAAAAGATCCCAGGTGAAAGTCATTGTTCTCGACCGGCCCAATCCTATCGGAGGTCTGCAGATCGAAGGCGGCGGTATGGAGCCTGGGCTGGAAAATTTCTGCGGGTTGTATCCGGTTCCCCAGCGACACGCCATGACGATGGGTGAGCTGGCCCGTCTCTATAACGACACCTTTGGCATCGGCTGTGATTTGGAGGTCGTCGCATGCGAGGGCTGGCGTCGCTCTGCGTATTACGACGAATGCGGCTTGCCGTGGGTGATGCCATCCCCTAACGTGCCGACGCTCGAGACGGCCATCGTATACCCTGGCATGTGTCTTTTGGAGGGAACCAATCTCTCCGAAGGCCGCGGTACGACCCGGCCCTTCGAGCTTTTCGGCGCTCCGTTCATAGAGCCACGGAAACTGGTGGGTGAACTTCAGCGCTACGATTTACCCGGCGTGATCTTTCGTCCCTGCGTGATCGTGCCCGCTTTTCACAAATTCGCCGGACAGCGCTGCGGGGCGCTTCAGTTGCACATCACCGATCGGCGAGTATTTCACAGCTATCGAACGGGTATCGCGCTCCTTGTCGCGGTACGATCCCTGTGGCCCGATGCCTTCGCCTGGCGCACAGAGCCTTATGAGTTTCGTGACGACGTCCCAGCTATCGACGTTTTGACGGGCACGCCCAAGGTCAGGAAAGCTATCGATGAAGGCCGGGATCTCGATTACGTGATGCGGATCGCCTGCACCGGGACAGAAGCGTACGACGCAGGTCGCAGCAGCGCGCTTCTGTACGATTAAGACATTTCCCTCGAACCAATACGTCAGGCTCCCGTACCGTTCCGGGTTTCCTTTCCGCGGATCAAAATTATGCCGGATAAAAAAAGAATCCTCCTGGCGGAGGACAACGAAGATACAAGACTGATCCTGCGTTTAATCATCGAATCGCTCGGTTACGAAGTCACGGTAGCGCAAGATGGTCGTGAGGCTGTGGAGATGGCTAGCTCTCAGTTACCCGATCTGGTTGTTATGGACATCCTGATGCCCGTTATGGACGGCTTTGAAGCGATTCGCCGTATTCGAGAAGATCCTAAGATTGGTTCGGTTCCGATACTCGCGGCAACGGTTCTGGCTACGCCGGGAGATAGAGCGAAATGCCTGGCCAGCGGGTTGGATGAATACCTATCAAAGCCGTTTACCCGTTCCGAGCTGGAGGCGGCAATCAAAAAACTAATATGAATTTTCAGACGTGCCTTCTCAACAGCCCGTCAACGTTTGACCGGCGATTCCGGTTCCACCTTCGCGGCAGCGCTCAGTGCGGCATAGAAGTCCTGATAGGGGCGTCCCGGCAATTCCAACGGGAGATCCCCGAGAATCGTCACGCCCCACGTTTCAGGCAAGGGAACGCCGACGACCGTGCGCACGCGAAGGCGATCCATCGAAGGCATATCATCCGGGTTGCGGCTCAAAAAAGCGATGACGTGCCGCATCGCGTACTTCTTGCGCCCCGGAGTCAGATCCCGAAGGACCAGGGGAGTCTCGACTCCCTCTTTCAAGTCGCCTGGCCGGCGCACAAATGTCTCCCACCTTGGGTTTTCATTCTTTGAAGCCATACCTCTTCCACCCTGATAGAATTTTTTCCCGCACCGTCTCTGGAAAAATCGTTTCAAAAGTCGCTTTGACCGGCACTTCCCATTCCCTCGACCATTCTCCCGGCCAGGTGCAGTCGTAGAGGACTGTCGCCCCCTTTTGAATCGCGCGCTCACCTTGACTGTAACAGGGCGTCAATGTGTTCGCCCGCCCTTCGTAGTGAACCACGTGAATCCCATGAGCCGGATGGCACTTGGTTGAGAACGCATGAAGCACCTTTCCCATGTCAAAGACATCCACATCCGGCTCCACAAGAAATAGCTTGGATAGAAGCGCCCTTCTGGAGGTTAAGGTGTCCAGGATTTCACGCGCGATCTGCCTTCCTCCATATTTTACGGCGATGATCGCCATATGGACCGCTCCCTCGCGCGGCACGTTCACGTCCAACACGGGCAACCCGTGGCGTTGAAGCCTCCGCTTGATCGCGATGGCGCCCGTGAGAGCGGTAATCGTAGAGCTGTCGTCTCTGTAACCCGTCGCATCCACCGTCAGAATCGGACCCCTTCGGTGAGTTACCGCATTGACGCGAAAGAGGATGCCATTTCCCATCTCGCCGGTCCGGTAACCGGGATATTCTCCGTAAGGCCCCTCCAGGCCCACGCAGTCCGGCAACACCTCGCCTTCGATCACAATCTCCGAGTGCGCCGGAACCAGCAAATCGCTGGTTTCACATCCTACCAATTCGAGGGCAGCGCCCCGCAGGCCGCCGGCAAGCGCAGCCTCTTCACCTCCGATATGGTAGGTCGCTGAGGCCGCGAAATGCGAAATCGGATCGGCCCCAATAACAAGCGCCATCGGCATTGCCCTCTTCTCTGGCACATAATGGTCTAGAAATACTTTTCCGAGATGGCTCGTGGGACGAGGGAAACCCGTCAAATGCAGAGAATCGTAAACCATAAACCGGTACATCCCCCAATTGACCCAATCGGTCTCAGGGTCACGAGAAACCGCGAGGTCCCACGTGCCCAGATACCGCCCGCCGTCGCCGTCGTGCAGCATCGGCGCGGGAAAGTCAAAGAGATCCACGTCGCTGCCGCCCCGCACGGTCTCTTTACAGGGTCCTGTCTTAACGGTTGTAGGAGCAATGAGCTTTCCCTCCCGCCTTTCGTATTCCGCGTAAATCTCCTTAACCGGACTCTCGGGCGCCACTCCAAAAGCCACGGCGACGCGACGCCAGGTCGCCATCGGATTCGAAAACGCGGTCCTCTCTTCCGGATAGTCCGCAATCTTCCTAAACAGAATCGCCGGACTGTCTTTTTCACAAGCTAACCGGCTGATCGCCCCAAGCTCCAGATCCCAATGAACCTCCTCCTCGATCTCGATCAAGTCTCCCGTCGACCGTAGCGCTTCAATAAAATCCCTCGTATCATTAAACATTCTTCTCTCCTCTTCGATCCCAAACTCTCTTCACTTTGACTCTCTCTTCGACTTTCAAAGAGCGGGTCAACTCGCCCGGAGATAGAAGTTGAGCTTCCATGGAAAGACCCGTCGCCACCTTCAGCTCACGCTCGAGCTTTTTTACAACCGACAACAGATCAGAAATCCCTGATCGAGATTCGACTTGCACCGTGACCCGGTCCTGCTGCTCAACGCGATCGAGAACGAGCCGGTATTCCGTTGTCAGCTCGGGAAATCCTTCCAGCACCGCCTCGACGGCCGTTGGGTAGAAAGGCACGCCCCGGATCTTCAACATCTCGTTAGTCCTGCCTTTAATCTTGGCCAATCTTTTAAAATTCCTTCCGCAAGGGCACGGCTCTTCGAGAATAGAGCTGATATCTTCCAAATTGTACCGGATTACCGGAGACGCCTGTTTGAACAGGCTGGTGACAACCACAACCCCCTCCCGGCCCGGCGGGAGCGGCGCTAGCGTTTCACGGTCAAGAACCTCGAAGATATACGCGTCCTCATTGATGTGGTAGCCGTTTTTCTCCTGACACTCGAAAGTCGGGGCGCCCGTCTCGACGCTGCCGAAGTTATCATAGGCCTCAACCCCCCACTTGTGCTCAATCGACCTCCGCGCCGCTTCCGTCATGGGTTCGGCCGTATGACAGACAACCCGGACCTTGAAATCCCGCCTTGGGTCCATCCCGATTCGCTCTGCGACATCAGCTAAATGCAAGATGTAGGAAGACGTTCCGGCCAACACCGTAGTCCCCCACTCAGAAAGAATTCGAATCTGCCTCTCGCTCGGGGTCACCGCGCCGCTTCCCGCCGGAACGACCAACGCGCCGAGTCTCATAGCGCCCTCGGTCGCCGTAAAGCCCGCGATAAAGAGAGAGTAGGTAAACACGACCTGTAAAATGTCCCCCTTTTTCACGCCCTGCGCATAGAACCGGCGCGACCAGAGGTTGGCGATCACCTCCCAATCATTTTGTGTTTGGAAAAAAGGTTTCGGATTTCCCGCGCTTCCGGAGCTCGCCTGAACTCGAACCGCAGGGAAATCTCCCTGAAAAGTTCCGAACGGCGGATGTCGCTCAAGATCCGACTCTAAGTCCCTTTTGCTGATGATCGGCAGCTTCCGGAGATCTTCCAAACGGCGGATTCCGTTGCGACCTATTCCGTCCTTTTCCCAACGATCCCGGTAAAAAGGAATTTTTTCCCAGGCCCGGTGGAAAAGAGAAATCAGCCTTTTTTCCTGGAGGCTTTGCAATTCCTCCCGGCGCGCCGTTTCCAAAGTGACGCTTGCCGGAGCAGCCGGATACTCCGGCTCATGATCGGTGGTTATCATCGCAAACTATTATCTTAAAGGATACTTCCCGCCCTAACGTACACGCCAATCTGAGGTTTGTCCATTGACTGAATCCTCCTCCGGCTGGGTAGCCGGTGGCATCATTCGTCCGGATTCAGCAAACGCAGCGAAACCACCGTTGAGATCGGGCGGGTGCGTGAAATTCAATCCGTCAGTTGGCGCTATTATGCATGTCTTGCCGTCGGGACGAACGGCAGGAGGATCGAGTGCATTGTATTAAGTAGTGGTTGCTTTGGGATTTATTGCCCATCCACCGATGGACGAGAGCCTCGATACTTTGGCGGATATCCGTTACCTGCAGAAGAGATATCGCGAGGGTGAGACCCTTCTAAACCGAGCGCTTAATATATGGGAGAAAAACCTGGGCCCCGACCACCCCGCTATGGCGCTCGCGCTGGCAAATCTGGCCTGGTTCAATAGCGCTCAAAAAAATATCCCGAGGCCGAGAACCTCTTGAAGCGAGCGCTGCCGATCAGGGAAAAGGCGCTGGAGCCTGACGATCCAGCCGTGGGCGATCTGCTTGAGCTTTATGCCAACGTCTTACGAAAGATGAACCGGGAGCGCGAAGCCAGGGCCATGGCTGC
>JACQUW010000022.1 GCA_016210115.1 Deltaproteobacteria bacterium
CTAGTGAGAACCTAGCCCAGGCGTCGATGACGATGCCTTTGTCGAGGATCCTGTCCACGACCTCAGCCAAGCTAGAGGAATCCATCGACTTCTGAACTTGCGCCATTCTTTTCTCACCTCCTTTCATCCCTGTCACTGTCGCCTATGGGAGAGCAACTAGCATGCCATTGATGGGTCCGCGAAAAAGGCTTATGAAGGCAGTGAATTTTTTGGGAGGCTTAAAGAAAAAAGGGCAAAATGGGGAGGACATTCTCTCCCACTGGGGAGCCCATGCACCAGAAGAGCTAACCAAAGATATATTTGAAATTTTCGTTTGAAGTTTGGATTACGGAATCGGAAAAAGATGACTCGCACAAAGACGCAAAGCACGCCAAGTTCGGAGAAATAGGAGAATATTTTTCTTTGCGCTCTTGGCGTCTTGGCGCGATAAAGTTTGTTGAAGTGGTTCTGTCGAACATTTAGAAGGTGAGAATCTAACGCCGTTTCCAAACCTTGATGTGAAAGTGAAAAAGGGAGATTCCCCAGTGGGATCTCAATACCCCATTATTGCGGACTTACGCGACCGAGAAGCGCCTCGACTCTAGCCTTAAGATCAGGTATCGAAAAGGGCTTAGGAAGGAAACCGTCAAAACCCGCCTGCAAACATCTCTGATGGTTCTCAGACGTGTCTATAGCTGTAATTGCCAGGATGGGGATGTGTCTTGTCCGCTGGCTACTCTTTATAGACTTTCCCACTTCCCAACCACTCACAAACGGCATGGCAATGTCTATAATCACAAGGTCAAAATCAACTGACTCGACCTGGGTCATCGCCTCTCTGCCGTCCCGCGCCTCGAATACCTCATAGCCCGAGCTCTCCATCTCTAACACAAGCATGGCACGGATATCCGGATGGTCATCGACAACGAGAATCCTGTATTTGTTTCTAGCCACCTAATTTTCCTCTCGTTTAAAGGAAATACCCAACTTGCGCATCTTTACCCTCAGGGTCTTCCTGTCCACACCGAGCTGTTTTGCCAGCTCGGACTTTTTGAGAGAGGAATTTTGTAAGAGGTCCTTTAGGATATTTCTCTCCGCCTCTGCCGCGGCGTGTTCGCCGATCTTTTTTAAGTCGACTCTCCCTTCCGATGCCAAATCCATTCCGCGCATGAAGCTAAATTGAACTTGCCCTGCATCGCTCTCCGCTCCCATCCCCCCGACCTGGGGGCGAAAGAAATGTGGGAGATCCTCATCTGTAATCCGCTCCTGCGCGAGGAGTACGGCAGACTTAATGACATTCTCCAGTTCCCTTACATTGCCCGGCCAGGGCTGCGCGCATAAGTTCTTCATCGCGCCGGGGCTAATCCCGTTTACTTCCCTCCCGTATCTCTCGCTATAGAGCTTCACAAAGTGTTGGGCCAGGAGAGGTATATCCCCATCTCTTTCACGTAACGGCGGGATAACGATTGCCATCGCGCTCAAGCGGTAGAAGAGATCGGCGCGAAAACCGCCCTCAAGGACCGCCTGTTTCAGATCGATATTGGTTGCCGAGACCACTCTCACATCTACCGGCCTCTGATTCCTTGACCCAATCGGGGAGACGGTTGATTCCTGAAGGGCTCTCAGCAGCTTAGCCTGAACAGAAGGGGAGAGATTTCCCAACTCATCCAGGAATAAGGTGCCTCTATGGGCGGTCTCAAACCAGCCCGGTTTTCTTTCGTTGGCGCCGGTAAAGGCCCCCTTTTCGTAGCCAAACAGCTCGCTCTCTACCAGGGACTCCGGAAGCGTGGCGCAGTCAACCGGTATAAAGGGCCCTGCGCTTCTCTTGCTCATCTCGTGAACGGCCCTGGCAAACAGCTCCTTTCCGGTGCCGCTTTCTCCTAATAAAAGGATGCTGATGTCCGAGGGGGCAAACTTTTCAATTAACCTCCATACTTCTTGGATCTGAGGGCTCTTTCCTATGATCCTTTCTCTAAAGAGCTTTTCATGAGGGTTTTCGGATAGAGAAAAAAACAGACGAATATCCTCTCTCAGCTTTTCTTCACGGAAGGGTTTGATGATAAAATCCGCCGCGCCCAGTTTCATGGCCTGAACCACGGACCCTATATCTCCATATGCGCTCATAACCATGGTGGGGACCGAGGTCTTTGTGCGCTTTAATTCCCGGAGAAACTCAATCCCTCCCATATCCGGCATCTTCAGATCGACAAGGACCAGGTCAGGCTGAGAGGCCTTTACCCGTTCCAAGGCCTCGCGGGCGGACGAGATTCCCCGGACCTGGTATTCCTCTCCCAGAACACGGCAGAGGTGGCGATGAAAACTGGTCTCGTCATCGATAACGAGAATTGTTTTTTGATTCATAAATTCTGATCCACGGGAATCTCAACAATGAAGCAGGACCCTTTCCCTTCTTGGCTGGTTGCCCAAATTTTTCCTCCATGCTTCTCAATAATCCCCCTGCACAACGAAAGGCCAAGGCCCATGCCTTTTTTTTTGGTCGAATAAAATGGCTTAAATATGGTTTCCAAGTCCGCAGACGGCACGCCATTCCCAGTATCCTCAAACTCAACAATGACGCATCCCTGCTTTCCGATGCATCCTCGCTTTAGGGGGCAGCCCTCCTCTGCTGACTCGACCCCGATACAATGCCAACTACGGACAGCAATGGTTCCTCCATTGGGCATGGCCTCGATAGCGTTTTTCAGTAGGTTGAGAAAAACCTGCTTGAGCTCTCTTGAATCCATATAGCAGGGGGGTAAATCCGACGCGAGGTCGGTCTCAACCGTAACCGCTGACTTCTCAGCCATTTTCCTCACGAAGGAGAGGACTGGCATAACCGCCTTGTGAATGTCTTCCTTCTCACGTTGAAATCTGCCCTGGCCGCTCATATCCGCCAGGCTGGTCAGAAGCTCATGCATCCGCACAGCATTCTCCTCCATCATCGCTATCTGCTCCTCAAGCTCCGTGTTAGACGGATCAAGACAATGATGCAGGTATTCAAGCGAGGTAATCATAACGCTCAACGGGTTACCCAACTCATGAGCAATGCTTGCCGCCATGTGTCCCATGGCGGAAAGCTTTTCAGCCTGAAGGAGCTGTTCTTCCAGGCGGGTCCTCTCACCCACATCCTCCAGAGTAACCAGAAAGAGCGAATCCTCATCGCTCTCCAAAGCGAAAGGAATAAGGGTGAGCTTAAAAAAAGCGCCCCGACCTTGGGCGAGTCTGAGCTTCAGCTCGGCCTCCTTGGACTTCCTCTCCCTGCCGGCCCGATCCACCAGATTTCTTATCTCGGCGAAGGGAAGGAATTTCTCAAGGCCCAACCCTACAACTTCGCCCTCTACGGCGAATAGTTTGGTAAAATTTGCGTTGGCGTATTCAATAACCAACTCGGGCTCCACAACCGCTAAGGCTATGGGAAAGGCACCAAAGATCCTGTCACAGAGTTGAGAGTCCAAGGGCTTCTTCTTGGGTATGAGTACTTCTCAGCTATGAAATAATTCTTCTCTAGCCTGGTCAAAATGCGTTTGAGTCACACAAAAGTGTGAATACTCACCTTCAACGATCTGTTTTTCTTCGACAAACTGGCGAATCGCCAGCATGGTCGCGCGCCGGCAAAGGGCCTCGATTTCCGCTCCCGCAACATTCTCCATTCTCTCAGCCAGAGCAAAAAGGTTCACATCATCACCCATGGGTCGTCCACGGGTGTGGATCTTTAGGATCTCAAGACGCCCCTTCTCATCCGGCAGAGGAAGCTCTAAAATCAGGTCGAATCTCCCCGGGCGCAAAAGTGCCGGGTCAACTATGTCAAGCCGATTGGTAGCCGCCAAAATCCAAACGCCTTTTAGCTCCTCGATGCCGTCGATTTCTGTAAGGATCTGGCTCACAACTCGCTCGGTTACGTGAGAATCTGCTCCGCCGCCCCCTCTGCTTGGAGCAATCGCATCAATCTCATCCAGAAAGATGATACAGGGGGAAGCCTGCTTCGCCTTCTTAAAGATCTCCCGGACTCCTCTTTCTGACTCTCCCACGTACTTAGAAAGAAGCTGGGGACCCTTGATGGAGATAAAGTTAATCCCCACCTCAGTGGCGAGTGCCCGCGCCAGGAGGGTCTTCCCGGTTCCCGGTGCCCCGTGTAGGAGTATCCCCTTTGGGGGACGAAGTTGAGCATAGGAGAAAAGAGGAGCATACGCTAAAGGCCAGGCCACCGCTTCTTTGAGTCTCGCCTTGATCCCTTCGAGCCCTCCCACATCGTCCCATCTCACCTTGGGAATCTCCACGAA
>JACQUW010000232.1 GCA_016210115.1 Deltaproteobacteria bacterium
GCGCATACCCCTCACCCTGGCCCTCTCCCGCAAGGGGAGAGGGAGTTTAAGAAGTCTCCCCTCCCTCGATGGGAGGGGATTAAGGGGAGGGTGACTATAGCAGATTCTTCGCCTGCGGCTCAGAATGACAGTAACGAAGAACTCTCTTGGTGCACATCCGTCTGACATTTGTGATCAAACTTCAGTTTCACTGCTACCTGAGATCACTGTTCTTTAACTGCTATGAGCTCAAGCCTCAGCTCCGGAAACTCATCCGGAAGATAAAGAGCCAGGCTCTTGGACTTGCAGATGGCCTCCCACCATCTTCCGCGCGTGAGGAGATGAAAGTATTTGAAGCCGGGTTTCACGGGAATAGCGGTCGGAGGAACTGGCTCGTAGGACAGCTCAACGCCGGGGACCGCGCGGCCGATGATACCGTTGATCTCGTCGGGCGAGCTGATCTTCGACTTGGCCGGAATCTCCTCAATCAATCGGTTGCCGGCAAGTTCCGAATTCGCCCCAAGATAAAACTGCGCGGCCTTCAGCAGTCGATCGTCATGAATTCGCCCGATATACAACAGCTCGGGCGTTTTCTCCAGCGGGATAATGACGTAGCGAGTCGGAATGACGGTTTCGAGAAGAAAACGAATCTTCTCTTCGAGCTCGCTAAAAGTTTTGCCAAGATTGGTATGGTCATAACGCGGCAGCTCGCGCGGATCCACCTGGAGCGCGAAAGTCGTGAGTTCTCCGGCAAGCTGGGAAAGGACCATGTAGAGTTGTTCCGGATGGCGGTCCGGAACGTTGTAGAAATGAGAAAGAATGGGAACGTAGGAGTTGACCGTGTGCAGAAGCCAGAAGTTCGCCACGTCCGAGACTCCGAATTCCGCGATGTGCCGGCGCTGCTGGGAAAGGGCGCTGCTTTTCGCCGATAACATCTCGAGCAGGCGATGAAGCACGGCCATAAGCGTTTCTGAGGCAGAGAGAGTGATGGATGGAGGAACATAGGAGTCCTGCAACACGATTGTCCCGGAAGCCGTTCGGGTCAGCTCGGCGATTTTGATCCAGGTGGTATCATCGAGCAATTCTCCGGAAAAAAGCGTCTTGTAGTTCTTCCGCGCAAGAGGAATCTCACACTCGTTTCCCTCGGTCGTCTCATCCGGCACACGGAGCAGTTGCATCTGATAACGCGTTGAATACCCGCTTGGGTTCCCATCCGACAGTTTGAAGTTGATCGAATTGGGCCGGCTGATGGGAACGGCCAGATAGACATCGACTTTGGCCGCGGATGGTGGAAAATAATCCTTAACCGAACGGCTTTCCGGCGCTTCGTCCCCATCCGCGATCTGGATCGCCAAACCGTCCGGCATGACACCGCTGCAGCGGTACACCGTAAAAAAGCCGTTCGGCAGCCCTTCCTTATCAATCTCCAACTCCGAGAGGCCCCAATAGAAAGGGCTAAGAGGCTTTAGCTTAAACTGGACGAGACTCTCATAATAGCGGTCTGCTTGCTGGAAGAGGTGGGGGGTAAGGAAGATTCCCTCGCTCCAAACCACCTTATGACTTCGACTCATTTTTCACTCCCTTTGCCCGCTCATTTCAAGGCGTGGAGACGATTCGCCGTGGGGGATCGATCTTGACCGGGGCTTCAGGCGAAAGCGACCGCAATCTCGAGAGATAAGTAAGAAACGCGTCGGTAAAATACACATTCTCGTTTAAGACTTTCCTGAGCCCAAACCGGTCCCCGCGGCGTTCAAAAAAAGCAGCGGCGGGCCCGTTCACAAAAGCCATGATTTTTCCTCCCTTTTGTCCGGGAGGAAGATCGGCGATCTCGAGCCACAACGGTTCCCATTGCTGCTGTAAATAGCCGCCCGCCTCGTCCAGGATCACTCTCCAGGCGAATCCTATAGGCCGCGCCAGCAACACCCAGAAGATCCGATCGTCTTCATTTGGGTGTCCGATTGCTTTCCTGAGGCTGTTCAAGCTCCAGGCGGCCTTCAGGGCCGGATGGCCGGCGCGCTCCGTAGGCTCTCCTTCTTCAAAGGCGCGTTGAGCCGATTTATAGCTCCTTTCAGTCGTCGTGAGCTCGCCCCGGAGGCTCTCGAGCGCCTCCAGATAAGCTGACAAAAATCCGAGAGCCTCGCGCTCGTCCTCTTTGTATTTTGTTTTTAGCGCCTCGGGATTCTGTTTTCCCATTCTTTGCGCCTCCGCGGCCTTCTCCTTTAGAGCGGCGTAGCGCTGGAGTGTCACGGCCCACGCAGGCGCCTCGCTCTCTTTGGGAGCACTCGCAAGAAGAGGGGAAACGTTAGACGAAGCCGCATCGACGATTCGCCGGTACGGCGAATCCGAGCCCAAAATCCTTAAAGCCAGCTCACGATTGCCGCCACGTCCTCGAGCGAGCTTTTCTGCCTGAGGGAACTCGAGCAAGAACTGTCCCCACTGCCGCAAATTTTCGCTGCGATAGTCCAGCTCGAATTTTCTTACAGCATCATGCAGTTCAGTTGCATCCGGCGCCACTTGCCTTAACCCGGAAAGAAGGGGGTGAATCCCTTCGCGCCAGGCCTTCCCCGTATAGGCTGGCTCAACCTGGGACGTCACAGGCACCGGCCAGAAATCGCGGTGCCGCACGGGCGAAAACTTCGAACTCGCGGACGCAAGCACCCATTCTGCGCGCAGGCCTCCCGAGCTCAACCATCGCCTGATCCGCTCAAGGTCTTTCGCCTGCATCTCTTCAAAAAGCCGGGGATCGGGTTGCCATTGAAGAAAAGCTTCGTAGTTTCTCGCCAGGTGAACAACGGCGGCGTCATTATCCTTAATGGCTGGATATTCAGCGGTGAGCATCACCCAGTAATTGGGCCTGGGGGATTTCTCCGGACTCGGGCAGGCTCCTTGAGAGCGGCAGGAGGAAAGGAGCTGTATCCTTTGAAGCAACGCGCCCACCTGGAGCGGGGCTTCGGGTCCGGGCGCCATTTTCTGCTCAACTCGCGCGTCTAGGCGGTTGATCACATGGACCTGAAATAAATAACTGAAGCGCCGCTCTAAGGCGCGCTGAACTTTGCCCGTCTGCTGGAGGCCAAAATCACGTGAAAACTTTTGCCAAAAGGAGCGAGGGTTCAGACCCTCGGTAGTCTGCCGGCACATGTCGAGTTGTTTTAGATCAAGAGCCACGGAAATCTTAACAGGAGTAGAGGCGGGCCGGCTCTGACACGAAGATAGATCCAGGCGGGATAGAGCCTTCCAGTTCTGCACGAACGAGAGCGTAAACAGAATGGAGATGCCGGCGCACAAACAGAGAGTCGCGACGAACAGCCCTGCCTGACTCCACCGGGCCTTTTCCACCCAAACGGCCGTGCGGCTGACGAGAGGACGATCCTCGGGCAAGATCGTTGAGATGAGGTCGCCCAGGAAGATGTCCCGGGTTTTCTTCGCCGGCTCAGGGGGTGCGAACTCCGTCCCCAGCCGGCGCGCAATGCGAGATGAGACACTGCCGTCCTGGCCGCTGCTGGCGAAGAAAAGGCCGCGGAAAAACGGCGCTTCCTGGTACGGGCTCGGTTGAAAAAGAGCTTCGACGAAAGCTCTGAGGGGTTCCCGAAGACTCCTTAACTCTTCAGGAAAGAGGTAAAGCAGGCGCGCCGTCGAATGATCGTTTTCGTCCTCCATAAGCGCGAGCCGCAGCCGGTTCAATCTCTCGCAGATCCCCTGAAACCCCTGGTCATAAAATGCCAGAGCGCCAGTGGGATTTTCGGTGTGGGTGTTGGCGAATCCCATCGCCTGACCGAAGGATTGATCGGGAAGAGCGCTAAAGAAATCAGAAAACCCGGGGAGGATATCGCTTTTGGTGACGAGCAGGTAAACGGGAAATTTTGCCCCAAGATGACGGATCATCTCGTCCACACGCCGTCGAAACTGGATGGCATCTTCTTTAAGTCGTTCAGGCGGACGGGATGCCAGCGAATCGGCCGCTAGCGTAATGATGACTCCATTGATGGGCTCCCGGTGGCGATCTCGCTTGATGAGCGAAAGGAATTCTCGCCACTCCACGTCGTCAGCGGCTGGATTTGAGGGAAAAACATAGCGGCCCGTCGTGTCCAGGAAAATGAGATCGTTGAAGAACCACCAATCACAATTTGGTGTTCCGAATCTGTCTTCCGCCGCCGATGCAGATGCGGGCGAGGGAAGAGGATGCGCGGCTCTGATGGCGGCGGTTTTGCCGGAACGCGATTCTCCGAGGACTACAAACCAGGGCAGCGCATCGACGGGGTCTTCTGCGGTTTTCCGCAGCCGGGAAGCGCGTAGCATCCTCAACGCTTCGGCCCACTTCTGCCTGAGTTCACCAAGGTTGTCCTGACCGCCTGCTCTTTCTGCAAGCCGGCTTTCTTCCCGGGCCGCTTGTTTTGCATCAGCTCCACGACGCTGAGACCACCAGCGCCAGACCAGCCACCCTGCGGCCGTTGCGACCAGCAGAATGCTGAAGCCGAAAAAAAACGGCTGCCAGGGCCAGCTGAAATAAAACCAAATGCCGACTGCCGCCAACAGAACGGCAACTCCTCCCACGGCGGCTAGAATTTTGGATTTCCAGGATCTCTTGGTTTCTGGCTCCGGGCGAGGAATCTCTTCTTGCTTGAGCGCAATGGTCCCGCTTCCCGCGGAGAGATCTCGGGTGGAAAAAGCGATTTTGGGTCCCCGGGACGAGAACTGGATGATGTCGCCGTCTTTTATCGCGCAGGGCTTGTCGATGCGCTGGGAATTGAGATAGGTGCCGTTCCGGCTCTGGAGATCCCTGATAAAGAAACTTTCGCCGTCGCGGTAGATTTCGGCATGATGGCCGGAAACCTCCAGGTCCCTCTGCGGATCGAACTTGAGGTCGTTGTCTGCCAGGCGGCCGATTCGGATAAGGTCTTTGTCAAAAGACTCGACCTGATCTTTCTTTCTGCCTTCAGCGTAACGGAAATAGACGGCCATCGTAAGTGGTCAGCGATGATAGCAGCAGGTGGCGCCAGCCAAAAAATGTTAACAAACAGGGAGATTCTAGTCAGAAAGAAGATAAGGCGTCAAGGCTTCTGGGACTGAGCGGTCAAAGCAGCTATGCGTGAGCAATCGAGCCAAAAAAAAGGGCAGGCACGGGGGGGCCTGCCCTTGGTTCCGCGATGCTGGCTATAACCGTCCGTTCAAGTAACCGCGTCATTTAGAATTCATTCGCAATAAGGAAAATCGGGGCATCGTTTGGGCTTTTTGGTTGTGATTCCACCCGCCGAACCGCCGGTAGGCATTGCGACATTTTCCTTTCGCCACTCCTGAAGTGTTGAGCCGAAGGCTAGCTGAATACTGGACGTCACCTTATATCTTTCCCGGTTGTCAAATTGGGCCTGGACGATGTTGATGACCAGCGGCTCAAAAGGCATGAAGGAAAAGCCGAGAATTCCCCCTACGCCCATGCCCCCATTTTCGTGTCTGAGCGGCCCCGCAAAACTATTAAGGAGCATGCCGGCGTTGAACTCGAGCATTTGCGTAGGGAAAAATCTGAGCAAACCCTGGAGTTGGTTGATCGCCGCCTGCTTAACCCCGCCAGACTTTTGTATTGGGGAAACTGGCTGCGAATACCCGAGCTCAAGATTGTATTTGCTGAAATACGAGGCCCAGGAGCCGCGAATAGCGGCAAAGTCCCCATCTCTATACTCGCGATGCTCGTAATCGACAAACAGGCCAGCTTTTGCGGAGGGAAAATTAAAGACGGGGCCCCCGCTCACGCCAAATCTGAAGGCGCGTCCTCCGGCGAGGTAAAAACCTCCCTGAACACCGAGACGTTGCCCCAAAGGAGCAAGTCCCAGTAATTCAACTCCTCCGATGCCATGCGCGTCATCCTGCTTACCTTCTCTCTGCGGGCCTCCAAAAGCAGTGACCCCCCATACCGGTTTAAATTCCTGAGCGCTTGCGACTGCGACCTGGAAACAAAAAGCAAAAAGTATTGCCATCGGGACAGTCCCTGATCGATTCATATCGTACTCCTTCTGTGATGAGGCGCCTCGCTGAAGACCATTCAAACCCTGCCCTTTATACATTGATGTTGCCGGCAAATCAAGATAAAAATGGGTTCAGCCAGCTAAGTTCAAGTCGTTGCCGTTTGGAAAAGGTTGCTGGTTTATCAACTTACCAGAGGGGTGATTATGGCGATCAAGGAGATAACTCCGCAAGAGGCACACGATCTCCTGCAGAAGCACCCGGACTGCGTTTATATAGACGTGCGCACGGTGCGGGAATTCTTGGCCGGACATCCGAATCCGGCTGTCAACATTCCGCTGGCGCTTCCGGATCCCGCGCAGGGAATGAGCTTAAATGAGGACTTTGTCCGGGTCGTGGAGAGCCATTTTCCCAGAGATAAGAAGATTCTTCTCGGATGCCAGGCAGGCCCGCGTTCGGACGCCGCGGCCAGACTGCTGGAGCAAGCGGGATACCAGGACGTCTCAAGTGTGGTGGGAGGCTTTGGCGGCATGCGCGATCAGTTCGGGCGGCTTATAGCGCCGGGTTGGTCCAGTCTAGGATTGCCGGTGAGCCAGGAGAATGGAGAAGGAGTCAGTTACGAGTCCCTGGCCGCACTGGCCAAAGAGCCATCCAAGTGAAAGGGCGGAAAGCCAACAGAGGTCAGAATTTAGAAAATGAGCGCGAATCTTTATTTTAAACAGATTGAGATCGGACCCATGCAAAATTTTGTCTATCTCGTGGGGTCGACGGAGACGCGGAAGGCAGCCGTGGTCGATGCGGCATGGGACATCGGCGCGATCCTCCATTATGCTGCCGACGACGATATGGAGATTACCCATGCTTTAATCACTCATACGCATCCGGATCATGTTGGCTCATGGCTTCACGGCAGGCATATCGAGGGGATCGAAGAGTTACTGGCCAAGGTCAAGGCCAAAGCCGTGGTGCATAAGGCTGAAGCGGAATTTTTGAAATTTCTTTCTCCTTCGGATCTCATAAAGACGGAGAGCGGCGACACGATTGATTTTGGGGGCGTGGAAATTCGTTTACTACATACGCCAGGCCACACGCCGGGATCCCAGTGTTTTCTTCTAGAGGGCGCCGCTTCCGGAGAAGCCGGCCGTTTAATCTCCGGGGATACTCTTTTCATCGGCTCATGCGGGCGGATGGACTTTCCCGGCGGAAGCGCGGAGCAGATGTACGAAAGCCTGACCCAAAAGCTCATGCACCTTCCGGATGATACGATCCTCTTTCCCGGGCACAACTATTCTTCGAATAAGACCTCCACGATCGGCGAGCAAAGGCGCACCAATCCCTATCTCCAATTCCACACCCTCAACGCCTTTCTCACCGCGATGGGTTATGTTTAACCGAGGGGATGGGCCGTGGACGATCGGTAGCTTGCCTCCTCGCGTCAGTCCGCGGAAAACATTAGTCACGCTTAGTTGCCTCGTGGCTCTATTTCTTATTTCTTGCGAGTCCGAGATCATCCGTAAACAGGAGGAGCAGATCCGGGAACAGCAGGAAGAGATAACGCGTCAGCGTAAAGAGATCGAGGAAATCAAACTGGCGCGACAAAAACAGGAGCAACAGAGGCAAGACTGCAACCGCGCCTTTCGAGATTTTGAAAACGCCCAGGCGAAAAAAAATCCCGACGAGGCCGTGGCTCTTTACCGCCAAGGCCTCAAACTTTGCCCGGATGATGATGTTGCCCATTACGAGCTCGGTAAAATTCTCGCGCGTGCCGGTAAAGCACAGGAGGCGGAGCAGGAATTTGAGGCGGCAATCAGGATCAACCCGAATTTTACCGACGCTAGGCGCCAACTCGAGACTCTCCGCAAGAGATAGCGAGGGAGACTGTGTCACAATCTCATTCATCTCCGCCCTTATCTCTCTTCATTCCCCCATCCTTCCCCCGCAAGGGGGGAGGTTTAAGACGCCTGCAACGTATGGCTAACTAAGACTTCAAGGAGAGGGAGTTTATCGCCGCGTTTTAATCTTTATTCGTCTCTCCTCACCCCTTGCGGGAGGATGAAGGAGGGGGGCCTCAACGGAGCCAGCCGGCACGGGGTCGAACCCAAATCGATGTGGTTGGGTTAATACGAAGAGATTTAAAGGAACAAATTATGAAGAAGATCGTATTCCCGGTTTTGCCGCTGCTGTTTTTTTTCGTCTGTGACTCCTACGCCATTGACGAGAGAAAGCTCGTGGACCTGACCTATGCGTTTTCCGAGGAGACCATGTACTGGCCGACGGCCAAGCCCTTCAAGCTGGAGAAAGTCAATGAGGGAATGACGCCGCAGGGTTACTGGTACTCTTCCTACAATTACGGCGCTTCGGAGCACGTCGGCACTCATTTAGATGCGCCGTTTCATTTTGCCCAGAAAAAATGGACTGTGGATCAGGTGCCGCTGGCTCAGACCATTGGAGCCGGCGTGGTCATCGATTTAAAGCGCAAAGTTGAAGCGAATCCCGAATACCAGCTGCAGGTTGTGGATGTGCGGACCTGGGAAAAGAGGCACGGAAAGATTGCGCGCGGAGCGATTGTGGTTATGTACAGCGGCTGGGGGAAATACTGGGGCGATCGAAAGAAGTATTTCGGCACGGATCAGCCGGACGATATCACAACTTTGCGTTTCCCTGGATTTTCCAAAGCTGCGGCCGTTTTTCTCGTCAGAGAACGCAAGGTTAAGGCCGTAGGGATCGATACACCCAGCATTGACTATGGTCCGTCGCGTGATTTTCCGGCGCACCGGATTTTTGGCGAAGCGAACATTCCCATCTTTGAAAACGTCGCCAGCCTGGATCGCCTGCCGCCTAAAGGAGCAACCATCTTTGCCATTCCAATGAAAATTCGAGGTGGCAGTGGCGCTCCCCTGCGAATCTTTGCTTTGCTGCCCTAGAAACAGCCCTCACCGGTCAGCTCCGCAAAGAATCACGAGGACTGTCTGGCCGGCAATGAATACTTGCTGATCAGAGTCCTTATCGGATTTTGCTTTCCAGCGACGCGCGGTGTTATAGGTGATTGGTTCTTTCGGAGGGAGGGGTGTATGACGAAAAGGAAAAAAAGCGGATTTGCTCTCAAGGCTTTCTTTCTTTCTATACTGCTTCACGGCATTTTGCCGGCACCGAGCCAATGCGCCGAGATGGCGAGTCCGGCGCCTGGAGCGGTAGTGATCCAGCCCGGGGAGCAGAACGGTGAAAAACCTCTCACTGTCGATGAAGCCGTGCGCATAGCCCTGGAGAATCATCCCAGGATTAAAACCGCACGTGAGAGAGTCGGGGCGCAGCAAGCTGTTTTGGGACAGCAGTTGGGCGCGTATTACCCGACGATCTCGTTTAATAATCAGTACCGGACCAGCACGGCGTCCGGCACGACAGGCGTCAGCCCGGAGGCTTCCGAATCCTATTCCAGCCAGGCCACTTTCAATTTGACGCTCTACAATTTCGGCAAGAGAGAGGGGGCAGTGCAGTCGGCGCGGGAGACGCTGGATGCGACGCGCTATAATTTTACGACTGCCATCGATGATACGGTCGTCGGGGTGAAACAGGCTTACTATCTTTACCTCGCAGCGAAGGCCTTGGTCAGGGTGAGGGAAGAGGCAGTTAAGTCCCGGGATCTTATCGTCCGTCAGGCTCAGGGCTTTTACGACGTCGGGACCAGGGCCAAGATCGACGTGGTCAGAGCCGAGGCTAATCTTTATACTGCCCAGGCGGATCTCATCGCCGCGGAGAATGGAGCGAAGGTCGCGTGGGTCACGCTGAAAAATGCCATGGGGCTATTGGAATATCCGGAGCGCCCCGTAACCGTGGATCTCACCATCGCGCCTGTTCCCATTACGCTTGAACGGGCCAAGGATATCGCTTTTTCTTCCCGTCCGGAACTGAAAAGCCTGGAAGCGCAGCGAAAGGCCCAGGACCAGCAGATCGCTACCGCCAGGCGGGGACACCTGCCTGACATTATTTTTGACGCGTTTTATGGCCGGAGAAATTCCAGCGACACCGGCTCGGATACCTTCCCGCTTAAGCCCGTCTGGCAGGTACAATTGGGGCTGAACATTCCCATCTTCGATGGTTTCAGGACCACTTACAGAGTCGAGGAAACCACCAGAAACTATTACGCCATCAAGGCGCAGGAGGAGCAGCAAAAAGAGCAGGTCGCGCTCGAAGTTGAGCAGAATTATCTCAGACTCGACGAGGCTCGAGAAAGGATCAAGGCGACGGCCGCTTCCGAACGGGCAGCCAAGGAGAATTTGGATCTGGCTAACGGGCGCTATCAGGTCGGCGTGGGCTCGATCATCGAAGTCACAGACGCGCAAAGCCTCTATACCGACGCTCAGACAAATCACATCCGCGCGCAATACGATTACAAAATAGCCGAAGCTCAGTTAATAAGAGCCATTGGCAGGCCGCTGTAAGGCGGTCAATGGTCAATGGTAAAAGGTCAATAGAAAATACGACAGTCAATGGTCAAGGGTCAATAAACAACAAGAGAATCAATGGTCAAAGGTGAACAAAAAGAACGGAGCCGTTTGGGTTTTTACTATTGACTATTCACCATTGACTATTGACCATCAGCGGTTGATTTCATGAGACGCTATCTCTGGGTCGGGCTTCTCCTGGTCCTTGCGGCCGCTGCGATTGGCTATCGGGTACTATCGCCGGGAACCGGGGAGAAATCAGAGACTTCAGCGATTGGACCTGAAGCGGCGGTCAGGATTGTGCCAGTCCAAAAAGGCCGGATCGCCCACGTTCTCAACACCAGCGGCGATATTCTTCCCGTGCAGGAGGTCGATGTCGTTGCGCGAATTGCGGGCTATGTGGAAAGGATCCACTTTGAGATCGGCGATAGGGTTATGGCAGGACAGATTGTGGCTACCGTAAACCCGAGAGATCAAAAGCCCCCAGTGGAGGTCGATGAGGCCGCTGTGAAAATCGCCGCGGCCGCCTTGCGAGAAAAGGAGACTCAGCTTTTCGACGCCGAGCGTCAGGCCGAGAGGGCTCGCCTGCTGAGAGAAAAAGATTTTATCTCTTCTCAAGAGCTGAAAAGCGCCGAAAGTCGGGCCATGACTGCGGCGGCGCAAAAAGAGCTGGCCGAGGCTGAACTGGCGCAGCGGCAGGCGGTCCTTACTCAATCCCGCCAGCAACTCAGCCTCGGCCGAATTCGCGCGCCTATCAGCGGGGTCATTACTCAGCGCAAAATCGACCCGGGGGCCTATGTCTCCAGCTCCACGCCGATTCTAGCTCTTGCCGTTCCCGATGAGTTGAAGGTGGTTGTCAACATCCCTGAAAAGGAATTGAACCTCACGAGAGTTGGGCTGGTTGCCACGCTCAAGGTGGACGCTTTCCCGAACCGGACCTTCGTGGGGAGGATTGCGCGTTTGGATTCGATTCTTGACGGGTCCAGCATGACTCTTACGGCTGAGGTTCACGTGCCCAATCGAGGTCAGCTTCTCAAGCCGGGAATGGTTGCTCAAATCTCTGTTATCCTGTCCGAGGAAAAGGAGGCTCTGTTGATTCCTGGGGAGTCCGTTGTCGAGGAAGAAGGCAGACAGTTCGTTTATACCGTGGTCAATGGCAAGGCGAGGCAAAAACATATTATCAGAGGTTTGGGGCGGGACAATCTCGTGGCGGTCACGAACGGTTTGGAAGAGGGTGATCAGGTCGTTGTGTCCGGACACGATCGGCTGAAGTCAGGAATGAAGGTGCGGATCACCGGAGAAGTCAACAGTCAATAGTAAAACGTCAACGGAGAACTGAGACAGTCAATGGTCAATGGTAAATGGTCAATATAAA
>JACQUW010000234.1 GCA_016210115.1 Deltaproteobacteria bacterium
CTTATACTCCGCCGTGAATCGCCGCCGCATTGCCTTGGCCACTACTTCCACCTCCGAAGAAGATAACCGCCTGTTGTCTATCGCTTCCAACTTCCTCTCCTTACTCGCCCCCTATTCTACACTCAACTCAAGGCGGGTAAGTGTCTCATTCATATTGGCAGAGAGGGGCTCATAGCTTCGACCAGTGAGGTTGATTCTCAAAAAATGAGAAGAGGTTATCTCGGCGAAAAAGATTTTCCTAAGATCATTGTGGCGGCCGCCAAGCTTATGGAAGCACCCATCTATATCGATGAGACGCCTCGATTGAGTATTCCGGAGATTAGAATTCGGGCAAAAAGTCTGAAGCTCGATAAGAAGATCCGGTTGCTTATGATAGACAGTTTACAACAACTCGTTGCTCCGAACGCCAATGATTCTGCGGTCGCTTTAAAGTTGTTAGCAAGAGAGCTTCAGGTACCAGTCGTAATTACATCGAGCATTTCACCCATGGCGGACCGGAGGGGCGACAAGAGACCTATCTTGGCAGACTTGGCAGACGTGGAAAGTCTTGAGCAGGAAGCAGATGTAATTCTGTTTCTGTACAGAGATGAACTTTACAATCCTGACCGTGAGAACCGGAATGAGTTAGATGTGACGGTCGCCAAAAACAGAAATGGCCCGACCGGCCTCATCAGAGCTTGGTATGCCCCAGAGTTATCAAAGATTTCTGACTTTCCTTACTCTGAAGAAGACTACTCTCGTGAGGAGGACGAACAGCCGTAAAGGGGGACATTCCTAATTACTTATGACCATGAAGCGCTACTGCGGTGGCCCGCCATGCCACCACAAGTCTTTGGACTACACGCTTCGTGGATCTATTACGAGTATAGACCGAGTCCCGATGCGGGTTTTGGCCTATTCTGTCGTGCCAAACCATTTTCACGCAGCTACGTGAACGAGACGTGAATTGAACGGATCGTACCGCAGCCCGGCCTGGAGTTCACCCTTCGTCCGAGGAGTCGGCCACGCAATAGAAAATAGAAAACGAGAATGTCCTCTCCCCCTTGAGCATCGTCCGCAGCATCTCTTTTTTCCCATGAGTCTGACAGGTCAGTTGAGAACGGTCGCGACGCCGGAGCCATGCGAAGCGTTAGGAACTCAATTGGGTCTTTTCATAGGGAAGCCCGGTTCCGTAATTAGGCCACCTTTCGATCAGGTTGTCCCTGCAGTTCTCCAGCCAGTAGTTCGCCATATCGATACCTCGGGCGAACCACACTCGGGGGTGGCCTTTGGCATAGCGTAAGAATTCCCTGAGAATGACCGTTCTGAAGGGCCGGCCGATGAGAAACGGGTGAAGCCCCAGACTCATGAATCCCGGGTTAGTCTCGCCCTCTTCATAAATCCAATCGAAGTTATCCTTCCAGATTTGGAGCAACTCCCGCGGAGTTCGACCTGCATCTGCCCGGCCGGTCCTGTGGTCCGTCGTCCAGACGCCAAAAGAAGCGATCACGAGTTCTCCTCCATCGACGCGGAGCACATAGGGCAGATCCTCGTGGAGAAAGTACATCCAATACTTGTAACCGAGATCGGCTAAAATTTTCGGACTCTCGTCCGTCGCTTTCTCGCCCGGCATGATGTAGCCTTGCGGCTTAAACCCCAATATTCTCTGGAATGTATCTACGGTCCGCTTTATGTCGTTATACTGCTCCTCGGGGGTCATCATGATCGCATACCTATGCCGCCAGTTCTGAGAGCAGAGTTCGTGCCCCTCGGAGACAATCTGCTTCATCAAATCAGGAAAGGTCTCCAGGGTGTGGCCATTGACAAAGAAACTCGCCTTAATGCCCTCCTGTCTCAAGACCTCCATCACCCTGTACACGCCCACCCTCTCTCCATACTGGCGATCCGTGATCGAGGCGATGTCGCGCTTAAACCGCGCATCCGCGGATGGACCTTTGCGAAACTCTGACAGAAGAGAGGATGGCGTCCCCAACTCTTCCGGCCAAGTCTCCATTACAACACAGGTGGTGATGGCTACACGGGCACCATTAGGCCATTTTATGGCTTTTCTTCGAAACATCGTCACTGCTCCTTTCGTTCTTTCATTGCCAAAGGCGGTTTTTTACTATTATAGATTTAGCGAGGAGGAAGAGGCTCCAGCCCGACCATCTTTTTGAACAGCTCGACGACCTGGGGGTCCCGGGGCAGCTCTCTTAGAGCCTTTTCTAGATCCTCCGGCATTAATGGCGTCGGATCACCTCCCGTGAGTTTCTTCCACGCCTCATGAAATTCCGGGTCCCGGTAAGTTTTCCTCATCGCCTCTTGAAGAATCTCAACCCGCTCCCTGGGCGTGCCGGAACGGATAACTAAGGGCTGTCCGAAGAGCCTTGTCGTACGGAACAGCGCCAACACCTTGCGCTCCCTCTCTGATTTGGTGAAGCTCTCCAACTCGGGAAGGTAACCGAAATCGGGATCTTTCTTTCCTTTGGGGGTCTCAAGGATGGCATGCATGTCTATCAGCCCCTTTGTCACCCATTCTCTGTTCCTCGTCCTAAGAATATCGGGGCCCCTCGTCATAGCGTCTGTCTCGCCGCGCATCAGGGCTGGATCGCGTTCGGTGGCAGAATAGGCGGCAACAAACTTTGGCTCTCTCAAACCCAACAACCAGGCAAAGAGTCGGCCTATGACCCAATCGGGGTGGCCGACCTGTTGAACCCCGATTCTGACCCCGGTAGCGGCTCGCAGCTTCTCCAGGGTATTCAAACCGACCTCCTTCCGAGTGAAAAAGACGTTGTGCATAACGCTGAGGGGCGTTCCAAGATATATGAACTTGTCGATGTCATAGAGCACGCCGGTCTCGCCAACGACCGCGCTAAAGATGACGCCGGGGGCCGGACTGCCGACGGTCAGCCCATCCGGCCGAGCCGTATTGTAGACATAATTCGCCGCCTTCCGTCCTCCCCCGCCTGGCATATATTCGCTCACGATGGCCGGATTTCCAGGGATGTACTTCTGCATGAACGGAAAAAGGACCCTAATACGCATGTCGCCCACTCCGCCAGGTCCGCGGCCCTGAAGGACTGTGATATTCTTTCCCTGATAAAAGGGAGTTTGAGAAAAGGCATGGGGGAAGATAGAAACGGAAAGGGTTATGACGACCAACGCTTGCGCCGCTCGGATTCCGATGTGATCTGTCGTTTTAGCTTCCCTTTGACACATAAAACCCCCATCTCCGTTTACGTAGAAATTTAGTTAGATGTGGCGGAAATCGGCCCGGAAGGACAGCAATAAGCGGGCCACCCTCGCCAGGCCCGGGATCTTAACTTCTGCGAGCGTCGCTTCGAGAGAAGCGAACAGGGTCAAGCTTGATCAGTGGCCAAAAAACCCGTGCTATTCGAGTGGCGCCGGTTTCGAAACCGCGTGTCTTGCGTCAAAGGCCCCGACCGTAATTATCAGATTGTGTCTTAGCACATTCAACCAAATCGCCCGCCCCGGCCTCCTAGTAAGACCCACACGTCCAGGTGTGAGCACCCCAATGATCAACCCCACCAAGGATAACGTCCACGCCGTCTAGATTTAAACAACTCTTAGCCTGTACTTCGGGTGCTCCGGGATAGCTGGACAGTCTAATCCTTTCGTAAGGTCCGACTACCCTTTCGGGTTCCGGGAGTTCAAGGCAGCGGTCGCGACTCCCAGTACTTATGACCGCATTTGCTTCAGGTACATAATAGAGTAAGGGAGAATCAACTCCTTCCCTTCCGTCGTCTTCGAAAGTGATCAGAGTCGTCTTGATCCCACGTTCTTCGCATGCTCGGATGGTAAGCATTACGTCCACAATGGCATTCCCCGCGAACATCCAGGTTACAAGTGCGGCGTCGGCGCCGAGGATTGCCGCTAGTTGCGCAGTGTTTTGGGCAATCATTTCTTTCCCTTGATGAGTCTCAAAGCGAACGCGCTCCAAGATGACCCCTATGAGGTTGAGACTTCGCCCGTGCTGTTGGTACAAGTCCAATACTAGAGGATGATTTTGCCAGTCCCAGGTGGTCGGGAAAGGTGCCATAGCGCGGGTAGTATCTCCGGTTACTGCCCCGTCCAGCAACTCATTGGGATGTATTGCGGTAGCTAGGGAATCTCGAATCGGCACACCGTAATAGCTTACGTTCGAATGGGGATGGTGACTATCGGTCAGACATCCCTGAATGAGTACAATCCGGGGTAGGCTTCGTTCCTTTATACCAAGTTCATAAGTTTCCACCTGCTCGGGCGTCGTCTCGGTCGTGGTCTCGGCCAGCCGTCGGGCCACCTCAAACTCTGCTCGCTGTATAGCGGTATGTGCCTCTATCTCCGGGAGTCCTGGCTCAAGCCGCAGGATCAACACAAGGTTTACCCTAGAGGCAAAGCGCGAAATCTCAGCACCTAGGCCCCACATGTCAAGGATCGCACTGCGTTGCACCGCACTGCCTGCCCGGATAGTTCCTTCATACTCGGCTGTAACCACAACGGCCATCCCCGAGAGGCGATGCGTCCGGCCATCTCCGACCGGTCCGATCGGCCCCAGGATGCCAGGAAAAATCTGACCTTGGCCCCCGACTTTTACCCTTGGCTCCACTACGTCCCTTATACCAGTAATTCGAACTCTTTCTCCGGGAGCTACCACCTCCAGTGACGCATCTACTATCCTCTTGTCCTGTAGGACCAGACGCTGCAATTCCGCACGATCGGCTTCAAGCACGCCAGAGCAATAACGGAATTTATCCCCTAAGGCTATTTCGGTCACTGGAAACTCTGCCATCTCCAGACGCATCATATCTCCTCCCCTCAAGCACTCGTGGACATATTGGACAAAAAGACGGTCGGCGCTTTTACCTCTGATTGCAGAGCTTTTAACGCAGTTTCGATTATCCCTTGCCGCAATTTCGCATCAGCTTCTGGTGAAATACTCGGGTCACCACAGGGATGTGGTATACGCACACCTTTCACGATACGACTTGCGCCCACCTGTTCTGCCATCGGGTACATCGTAGTAACCATGGCCACAGGCAACCTTACCCGGTCAAGTTCCTTGCTGATCGCAGCGCCGCTGCGAGTACAGCTACCTCAGGTGCTCACCAGCAGAACTCCGTCTACACGTTCGGAACTGAGGTCCGTAGCGATCTCTTGACCGATGCGCTGCATCACGGATGGAATTCCCTGGCTGCCCGGCACGACGTAGAACGAGTGGTAGAGTCTCCTAATTACTTTCTTAGCTTCCAGTGCTCGTACGGCGTCCAACGGGACCCCGTAATGAGGATTCCCATTTATGAAGGAAGTATTGTAGCCCCCATGAACTACCTCCCACCGGCCAGGCTCCATTGCCTTCAGCTCTGTAATATTGTATTTCCGCCACTGGGCATTCCGGAAAATCTTAAAACCGTCCGGGTTACCCCAAGGAACTACACCGCTGGTCGTGACAATGGCTATCGTAGCCGAAGAGAGATCAGATATCGGAGGCGCAGGCGTTACCTGATCCCAGACTTCCATCGGCAGCTCGGTAATAAAGGGCTCACCCCGAAGCTTCTTGAGAATCATCTCGATCGCTCGCGCAGATCCTCGGCGGTCAACTTTTTCTGGACGTCGGATGCCCCGCGCGATATACCCTTCCTGCGATGCACGTCCTATTTCCTCTCCGCGTCCCAGCCGAGAGACAAAAGGCGCCACTGCTTTGAGCGCTTCGGTCATCCCCGCAGCGGTCTCAGCGGTGGGAAGAAGAAAGACCTTTGGGTTGTGGTACGCTTTATATATAGGAACCGCCGCGTTTTCTGGATGCATCGCTGTCACGCAAGTTGTGTCGAAGGTGCCAGCTAATAACTGGCATATTTCAACGCACGCGACTCCATAGCGGCCTGAGCTAAAAGCGGGGCCAGCAACCACCACCTGGGGCCGCCGAGACCGAACCTCTCTGGCAACAGCATCCTTCACCTCTTCAACATGCTCGTGAAAATAGTTATCGCCAAAAAAAATCGTTGCGACTACTTTGGCCTGATTTCCAAGCTGAGCCTGAAGACCACGCGCAGCACCTGCTGCGCCTTCGAGTACACCCACAGGAGTGTCGGCCTTCTCTTCACCGCCAAGGCCCGCAAAGAACTGATTCAGGATATGAACGACGGTGAACATAAGTTCCCCCCTTTTCTGTTTTACATCAGCATGCTCTCAAGATGGATTGCAATCGAGCATCAAGATGTCAGCAATTTTGCTCTTTCTGGCTGTTCAACTACTACGATCGATCTTCTTCCCAAAGTCTCTCGAGAAAGCCGGACTTCTGCATTTCATCCAGGTACCGGCTATCGATAAGATCTTGGGGTTTGACCTTCTTCGCCCGAGGGTCAATTTGCGAGACCTCATCTAGAATCGCCTGAAGTCCCTCATGTTTGATATCTAGCTTCCGCTCCAAAACTTTGACCTCCGGGTTGTAGGCCGAATCCAGAATTTTTCTATCCTCCACCCTATACTGCTTCGCCAATACCTTGTAAGTTAGGCTCTTATTCGTATGCATTATTTTGGCTGCTTCAGCCATAGCTTGCATGAACTGGCCTACAACCCGCGGTCGCTTCGCGATCAGAGAGCGCCGACTTGCAAAGAAGGTGTTCGCATATGGGATGCGAAGGTCGGGCCCATAAACGACAAAATGGAATCCTCGGGCAATTGCTTGCGCATCTGCAGGCGCTGTCAAAGTTCCGGCATGAACGGCACCATTAACGAGGGCAGCAAGTGTCCCGGATGCCTCTCCAGTCTGAATGAAGGTAACGCCATCCCGCGCCGGATCTATCCCGAAACGCCGGAGGGCCTGTATAGTGAAATAATGGGGATTGGCTCCAATTCGGCTTACTCCAATCTTTTTACCTTTGAGATCCTCAGGCTTCTTTATTTCAGGGCCCGCCAAAATACTGTGACTCAAGATATTCTTGATTCCTCCTATAATTACGAAATCCGAGGCTCCCTGCACAAATGCTCGAACAAAGGCCGCGCCTCCTGTTAACCCGACCTCCCCATCACCACGAAGCATCAATGCGGTTACTAATTGGGATGTGGTTATGTAAATAAGCTGAGAATCCAGCTCATACTTTCGAAAGAGCCCTGCATCTTCAGCAATCCAAGGCATAGAATTAGAGATCGCCTGAGAACTGTAAAAGACAACAACCTTCTCCGCCGAGAAAACCATATTCGGCTTGGAAGGAAGCGCGACCAAAGTGAACACTGCCAATGCGGCAAAAAAACGCAAAATGAAACGTAATTTCATTGTAGTTACCTTCCCGGGCGAATTAAGAACCAAATCCTAATGATAGAAAATTCCTTCGTGCGAAAGCCACTGGGAACTTCAACATCGCCTCAATACGGCGTGCCAGCTACGTTCCGGAAGCGCAAAACCGTTTCGGAGGCGACACTATCCGATAAGGTTCCGTTCTGTCAACTAAGCTAAGCGTATTGCGCTGTGTAAAATCTAACTCAAAGATAGTTCGTTGCGCCATTTGTGAATCTAACCCTTCTTGGATTTATCATTTCGAGGACCCAGGAGGGGAGTAATGGAGGAGTTTGCCATGGCGCGACAATCGAAGCGAGAGTATTCGCGATCTATCCATCAACGCTACCGGCAGGGGGGCCGAGAGGCGGCCTCAGCTTCGCTGAGGGGGAGGGAAATGGGTCGGGAGTCTTTTCTTGGGATAATCAATCTAGCTCCCCGCCAGTAGAAGAGTCCCCGCTTGTCTATGATTTCAGTGGTCGATTCCCGTGGGAGCTTGCAAATGAACTCTGCCTTCCGCACACCAATCGAGGCTTGTGACCCGGTCGGCCAGAATGACACCATAGAGTTTTAGAGGGATCAAGATTATCAAGCGTTCGAGCGCGCCTGATTGCGGAGCAGAATTCACTTACTTACCGAAGTAATCTGTTTCGCGAAGCCGCTCGCTTCTATCTCCTGAAGAATGGAATTATTGACAATGTCTTCGGGCTTCACTTTTTTGGCCCTCGGGTCGCTCTCTCCGATACCGTCCAGGAGGAATTTTATCCCTTTCAACGTCACATAGGGAATTGTGGAAGTTTTGGGCGCATTGTCGTCATATGCCGTCTGAATCATCTCCGGTATCGTGTAGGCGAAGATGACGCTCCATGACACTTTAGACCGAAAGCCCGATCGGGCTTGTAGCGGTAAATGCCTTCGATTAGAGCCTTCATGAAGCGGGTCATAAACCCCTGGTGTTTCTGAACAATCGGGTCGTGCCGATCCCGTTATGTAAGTAGTCCAAACCCGCCGTGGAATAATCAAGGACAGATCGATAGCCCGCCTTCTTTGCTATACGGGCAAAAACCGGCTCTAATAATGTGGCGTGAATCGTCCCTTGAACTAGGAAAAGGGGAATTCGCTTTCATCGGGTGATTGCACGGATACGAGCCGCGCGTGTCTCCACTGATTCGGCTTCCTTGGCACGGCCGATTTTTCGATAGAGTACTGCCATGTTCTCAAGGATCGTCGCCACAGAGGGGTGCTCCGGGCCGAAGGCCTCCTCCATGATCGCCAGAGACCGCTTGTAGAGCGGCTCGGCCTGCGCGTACTGGCCTTGAGTTTCGTATAGCTACGCTAGGTGATGCAGGCTCGTCGCCACAGAGGGATGCTCCGAACCGAAGGCCTTCTCCCTGATCTCCAGAGACCGCTTGAAGAGCGGCTCGGCCTGCGCGTACTGGGTTTGGCTTTCATATAGCGACGCGAGGTTATGCAGGCTCGTCGCCACAGACGGATGCTCCGGGCCGAAGGCCTTCTCTCTGATCTTCAGAGACCGCTTGTAAAGCGGCTCGGCTTGCGAGTACTGGCCTTGGGTGTCATACAACAACGCGAGGTTGTTCAGGCTTATGGCCACAGCGGGATGCTCCGGGCCGAAGGCCGTCTCGCTGATCGCCAGCGACCGCCTGTAGAGCGGCTCCGCCTGCGCGTACTTGGCTTGGCTGCGGTAGAGCTCCGCAAGGTTGTTCAGGCTCGTCGCCAGATCGGGATGCGCAGGGCCAAGGGCTTTCTCCCTGATCGCCAGCGACCGCTTGTAGAGCGGCTCCGCCTCCGCGTACTTGGCTTGGCTGCGGTAGAGCTCCGCAAGGTTGTTCAGGCTCGTCGCCACATAGTGATGCTCCGGGCCGAGAGCCTTCTCTCTGATCGCCAGAGACCGCTTGTACAGCGGCTCGGCCTCGGCGTACTGGCCTTGGGTTTTATACAGCAGCGCGAGGTTGTTCAGGCTCATGGCCACAGCGGGATGCGTCGGGCCGAGGGCCTTCTCCCTGATCGCTAGAGACCGCTTGTACAGCGGCTCGGCCTGCGCGTACTTGGCTTGGCTGCGGTAGAGCTCTGCGAGGTTGTTCAGGCTCGTCGCCACAGCGGGATGCTCCGCGCCGAGGGCATTCTCCCTAATTGCCAGCGAGCGCTTGTAAAGCCGCTCGGCCTGCGCGTATCGGCCTTGGGCTTTATGCAGCAAAGCAAGATTGTTCAGGCTGGTGGCCACAGAGGGATGGTTAGGCCCCACCGCTTTCGCAGCCACATCAAGCGACTTTTTCGCTAACACCAGCGCGCGGTCATACTGGCCCTTCTGATAGAGCGACATGACCTCCGCATTGAGCGCCTCCCACTCAGTGCCTTGCGCATGGGCGGACGCTGTCGCCCGGCACAATAGGAAAAGGAATACGGTCACCCGTGTTCTCATGAGCTCCTTCACCTGTATGCCCAACGTATAGCGTTTTATCGCTAATGCGTTGAGCAATACAGTTGTGACAGAACCCATACGCGACATTCGGGACCTGTCTGCGTGCCACGCACAGGCAGATAAAACGAGTTGGACTAAAACCGCAGAGCCGAACTTACCTTTCGCTATGCGGATTGTAAAGGAAAAAAATCAGGGGACCTGACCGGCGCCGCAAACCGCGCGCGTCCCGGCAGGCCGCAATTATTTAGAAGTGTTTCATTCCTCGGTTAGTCGTAAAGAATCCCCTTCAGCTTAGCTAGAAAAGCAGGGTCCAGCGTGCCGAGGTCCACAACCATATTCCTTAACTCTTCGCCGGTCAGTGGATCGATCTTTAGCCCTGCCTTCTCTGTTTCCGCCAAGAAGGCCTTGTCCTCTAACGTATCATGGAAAGCCTTGCGCAGCAGTTCGATCCGCTCCTTTGGAGTGCCAGGAGGCAGAACAAATGGGCGCGCGTAGGAGGCGGCATCCTGAACGCCCAACTTGAGCAGCCGGCGCGCCTCGTCGCTCTTGGCCAGGTTTATCGCCAGGGGAACATTGGGCAGTTCAGGGAACGGCTTGGCAACCACCTGAAGGACCACGACCAGATCACCCGTTTTCAGGGCGTTGCGCCAGGTCACCTTCATCGATTCCCAAGAGAAGCAAGCCCCGGCCA
>JACQUW010000235.1 GCA_016210115.1 Deltaproteobacteria bacterium
CGCTAGTTGCGCGCCCGTGAAGCTAATCCAACATCTGGCAGTGTGCTGAAACAACCGGATAAGCAGGTGGCGGCTAGATTCGGGCGGCAAGAGAACCGGCCGGTCACTTGGTCCAGCCGCTCGTGCCTGGCTTACTAGCCCGGCCATCAATAGCCCTCCAGCGATGAGGCCGAAGAGAACTCTTGCCATCGTTGTATTAACCATAATAACCCCTCCTCCTTTGGATGAATTTGTTCTTTCGGTCAAATAGACGGGAGAGGAGCGTATTTCTTACAGTTGCTCAAAGGATGGCGATTGAGTTCCGATTCGCGGACGCCGCGAGATGTAGTCACGAATTAACCGCCTGATAAATCATTTAGAGGGACTTTGGAAGGGGGCAATGAGATCAAACGGGGCGGGTAGCCGCCCCGTTTGGTCGCTGTCTACAAGCGATGTTTTATCGTCTCCAGAGGCGCTGGAAGTCCTGGTATGCGTTTCTGTAAGGATTCTGCATGTACTGGCGGCTTGCTTTCAGGCAATCGACGTAAGTATAACCCGCATTCCGGTTACGCGCCCAACAGCCAGCCGCCATTGCCGGAGAGACTCCATACTCAATGGCCAAAAGTGCACAGTTAGGCCCGGCATACCCATTTGCCACCTCGGCAGCACACTTAGCGGCTGTTACTGCTCCGATTCTGGGCGTAACCGAAACGGCCACCGTTAGAATCAGTCCAGCAAAAGCACCGATCATCATTCGTGTCTTCATGTTACCTCCTCCTTTGAGTGAAATTTGTTTGTTTCACCCGAATAGACGGACGAGTTGGGGAATTCTTACAGGGGGTTGGGTTTTTTGGCGTCTGCCGAGCTTCGCTGTCATGGAGCGCCTGGGTATCCGAGGTGTCTTGCGTTTGACCCGCACTTTCAACAGTACGGTTTCAAGCTGTTAGCCCGATACGCAAATCTTTTTCTGAGTAGTGAGGCCGGAACCGCCTCCAAATAGGTCCTCGCGATCCTTCTCAGACTGTCTCGTAACAAGGGAAAGACGACGGTTATCATTCTGAACGAAGTGAAGAACCTAGAAATTCAAGGTGCGATAAACCAGAGATTGTTCGGTTAACGCCGCAGAAGGATATACTATGATATCGTCTCTTTTGGAGGGAGAGATTGAAGGTGAGGGTGGTGCCGATGGAATTTGCCCTTACCCTTCTCCCGCGACGGCCGACGGGAAAGGGGAATTGAATGATGTGAAGGCGAAATTTCGGGTCGGGTTAATTTGGCGTCTCGAAAGTACTGCTCAACAGGCTCCAACCTGTTCCTTATGAGATAATTCCTATTACTTTTTCTGCGGCCATCTTTGGACAGGAGGTATTCCCAGTTCCCGTCGCAGCTTCTTGACCGTCTCCGTAGAGACCCGATACCGCCGGCAAATTTCGTGTACCGGTAACCGGAGTAGCGGCCTGAGCGCCGGAGTTCGCCGCGGTGGGGTCGTCTGAACGAAAGGCGCGATTCCCCGCTCCCTGCGCCTGCGGGCAACGGTTTCTGGCTTCACGCCCAAACGCTTTGCGAGAGAAGTGTCCGAGAGCTTCCCTAAAAGTGTGATCCGAGCCTTGGTCCATTCGATGCACTGCTTTGGCGCAAATGTACGAATCCCCTGTTGAACGCGCTTTCGCCAAACCGAAGCTGCCGTAATTCCAAGGCGGCTTGCCACCCTTGTATCCGGTTCTTTACCCAGGAGCGCTATTTGTTGTTTGGTCCAACGAAATGCGTGAGGGGACTTCCTGATAAACGATTCACCACAGGCCGTGATACCCAAAAGCTGGCGTTTGCGGCGCACACAATATACCGGCAGTCCCAGGCGGTCCGCGATCACCCCATCGAAGTCCGTTCCGAGCTGGTTTATCATCTGGCGCGTCCACTGGATCGCCGGCAACCGCCGGCGATACGCAGGGATCCGCCGGCGCCGCCGTTCGTCACTGACCGTGGCAGGATGCACGCGCATTCGCCGTGCTAAGGAGACGTCCGGCATTTTGCCGAGTAGCCTGACAAGCGCTTTCGACCAAGGATAGCGGTTGGGATGCACCGGAGTCCTTGGGATGTCTTTTTTTGTGCGGGGCATCTGTAGAGCTACTTGATGTTGCGATGATCCAAGCTCGACGTCAGGCCATTGCTTCGTCTCCGAGTGCTGGCCGCCACGATCTGCTGATTGCTGCGACGGCAATCGCCAAATTCTAGGTCGCTTTTCCTGGCCAAAGACGGAACGTCTGGCGTCCGTGAACACGGTAAGTCCGAAAATCGCCTTCGTCTAAGGTAAATATCTCACGAAGACGTCGTTCCTCAGCCAAACAGACCAAGGAGGCATCGGCGAGATCCATCGGATGATCGCAATACTTTTCCATTAGTGCCCGCATGCGTCGGTAGTGATCGGACCCTTGCAGAACGATTTCGAGGTCGCCCTTTTGAAGCATCCCCCACAGCGCTTCCTGCGCTCGCCAACCGCCCGCTTCTCCCAACAGATACATGGCCTCTGTAAAGACTGGCCAAGTTGTGATCATGGGGCCGCTCAGGTTGGGCAAACAAGCCACGCATGCCTGATGATCAGGCTCTCCTTGATCGATAAGCGCAATCAGCGGACCGGTATCCGTGAGAATCACTTGGTTTTCTTTTCCAACAAGGCGCGCTTAAAAGCCACGCCCGCACTCCGAGCGCGGCCACCTCTGGATTTTATCCGTCCAATAAACGGCGCCAAACTCTGAAAAAGCGGCGGTCGTAATACTTCCCGGCATTTCTCCGTGATCGCTTCGCGAATAAGCTCAGACTGAGAAACTCCCAATAGCTGGGCGGCTTCCTCCAAAAGGGATTCCAATTTACGATCAAATCGCACACTCTTCGCCACGATCCCTCCGTGTAATACAAAACTTTATATAGTATCACATAACCACTTTGCGCTGTAAAGCGGTGTGAGTGACGCTTTCTCCTCTAGCGCAAAGTTCGGTGTTCGCGCCCTTCGGCCGCTCCCGTCTAGACCTCCGCTTTTCTCACTGCCTCCCGGAGCTTATCCAGGAGCCGACTCTTCTGGGTGTAGACCGCGCTTGTGGAAACCTTGAAGATAGCGGCAATTTCTTCCGGCGGAAGAGCCTTGCGGTAACAGAGTTCCAAAAAAAGCCGGTCACGAAAGCGAATCGAGAACTGCGGATAGCAGCTTTTCTTCCTCTTGGCCAATCAAAGAGTCATCGGGAGCAGGATCATTTGCGGGAATCTCTTCCGACACCGCTACTGTGACTGTTTTCTGTTCCCTAAGGTGATCAATCGTCAGTCGGGCTGCAACCATTCTAAGCCAGCTTGCCAGGGTGCAGCCGCGGTCGCCCCTGAACTGGCGCAGCTTTTTGTAGTCATCGCGCAAGACCGAAAGAAAGAAGTCCTGAAAGAGGTCTTCAACGATATCAGGCCGGGCGTTTGTATGATACAGGCTCAGGGTCCTTTTGATGGTGTGGTAAACCAGCGGGGAATATTGCTGGACGAAAGCGGGCCAGGCGGGTTTCTCTCCTCTTTTACAACCTGAAAGAAGGGTTCTTTCGTTTTCTGTCATTATACCGGATGCAGAATGGTCTTTGGTTGTGCATCCGAGTGCCACAAGGGCGGTTTCCTATGCAAGATCGGCTCTCAGACGCTTTTACTGAGAGCCGAGCCGGAGGGCGGGAATCCTGGATTCCGGCCAGACAGTTTGCGAGAGCAACTCAGCGCGAGAACTGCGTTTGATATCGCGGAGAGACTTTGTATTGAACGGGGCGGTGAGGCTATGCGCGAGATATCCCCCGTTTGGCTGAGCCGCAAACTCGCATGTGGCAAAGCATGCTGCGCAGCGAGTTGCGGGAGCGGCTGTTCGGTGATAGCATTGATAGCATCAGATGGGGAGGTATAGACCAATGGCAGATTTAGTTGTCCGAAATCTCGATCGTTCGCTCATCGAAGTGTTGAAGAAGCGCGCGCTACGCCATGGCCGCAGCGCCGAGGCGGAGCATCGTGCGATCCTGGAATCCGCGCTGGCGCGTACCCGGCGTAAGACGTTTGCCCAGGCATTGGCCACAATCCCCGGCGTCGGGAACGATGCGGATTTCGAACGCAAACAAGATGAGCGTCCGGCCGATGTACTTACTTGATACCAATATCGTAAGCGAGATTCGCAAGCGAACGCGAGCCAATCCTGGTGTGCAGGCCTTCTTCAAGCGCGTTACGGCGGACCAAACGCCTGTATTCATTTCAGTCGTGACGGTGGGTGAAATTCGCCGCGGCGTGGAGCTGATTCGTCATCGAGGCGATGCGGTTCAAGCGAAGCGACTCGAAAAATGGTTAATAAGGTTGCTCCATCGGTACGAGGAGCACATTCTCGATATTGACTCAGACATAGCCCAGCTTTGGGGGCGCCTACGTGTACCGCACCACGAGAACGCGCTGGACAAATTGATCGCTGCCACAGCCCTGATTCATGACCTGACGGTTGTGACGCGCAATCGAGATGATTTTTTCAGAACAGGGGCGCGTGTTCTTAATCCCTTTTCGTAATAGAACCGCCGCCGGAACCGTTCAGGTTATTGTTGTTTCGGGTCGACTTTGCCGGCGAAGCCGTCGAGGCAAAGCCCAGCAGGAGAGCAGTAAGAAGCATAAAGCCATGCCGGACACAACGCGTTTGTATGCAGCGGCTAAGATAGCGGCAAGGACGGTTTGAGAAAGGTTCAAGCTGGAGGGCTTAACGCGATGGCTCTACAACCGACCTCAACAGACAGGATCGGGGATGAAATCCATGAGCTCAGCCGGAAGACCGTTGAGATGCTGAGGCTCACGTGGAATGCGTTCAGACGGTTCGATTCGCGCAACCTTGCGCCGGCTGCGGAGAACCTCAGCCGCGAGGTCCATCAAGCTGAGAAGGTGTTGACGGAACGCGTGGTAAGAAACATGCCTTCCGGTCATAGCGATACCGAGGGAGAGCAGGCGTTTCTACTTATTCCTACGCATCTGGAGCGCATCGGCGACAATATTGAGCTTTTGATCAGAGCCATCGACAAGGTGATCCAGGAAGGGATTCCCTTTAGCGAACGGGCGAATAAAGAGATCAACACACTTTTTGAAAAAGACATTGAGCTTCTTGAATGCGTCCGGGACGTGATCCCGACAAGGAACAGAGTTTTGATCAGGTCCATCATAGAAGAGGGACGCCGGTTCGAGGAAATGGCTGATAATTTCGCCGTTGTCCACCAGCAGCGTCTGATAGAAGGAGTTTGCGTGGCGAAGGCGTCGTCCGTATATCTCGCCGTTGTCGACTACCTCAAGGGAATCGAAGCTCATGCTCGCCAGATAGGCCAAAAACTTTCATTGCTCTCCTCAGCTTAAAGGGCCGTCGATCGGGACTAACTTTTTAACGATCCTTCAACCCCGCAGCCTAGCCTTCCGCGCAAGGGGGGAAGGGAGAAAATCACTGATGTCTCGTTGGCGCCGTGTTACGGCCTGGTGTACTGCACGACACCGGCCGTGGCCGCCTCTACCGCCGAATCGATTCCCAAAGGCTTTCCATTGCCGTCGATATAGTTCGCGTTGCCCGGATCATTCATGTTGAGGGTATAATCCGGGTTAAAGCTCACGGCCGCCGGAAACAAATTGGCTGGCGGATACGTCCATGTGCCCGATTCGTTTCCTTCAAACATCACATTTCTGGTCACCACCGGGTTAGTGAAATACCGGGTGAGCGTCGGCAAGCCCGGGTTCGTGCCGGTGCCCGCCATGCCGCAATCGTTGGTTCCGAACGAACAGGTGTTGTGGGTTACGACGTTGTTCGTGAACGCGAAGTTTGTGCTCGCCTGGCCCCACGAGAAACTAATGTCCTTGGCCTGCAGCCCTGTGTTATGGTTGATGACGACGTTGTCAGTCTTGTTTTCTATGGAGAACAGCCAGCCGGCGGCAACTGACGCGCCCAAAAGGGGATCGCCGATATCGTGGAAAAGGTTGTTCTCGATGGTTACGTGAATCAACTGCTTGCTGCGTTTGATGTCGTCGGTGCCCAAAATATTCATGCCACCGGCGCTGTTGCGCAGGACGTTGTTCCTGAACGTCTCGTATTGAAGCTCGCACCAGTTGCTATTGCCGTTCTGATTGCGCGGCGTGAACAGGATTCCCTTACCGTTTTGCTTGCTCACCCAGTTGTTTTCGAATACGTTTTCTTCGATGGTCACATAC
>JACQUW010000233.1 GCA_016210115.1 Deltaproteobacteria bacterium
ACGCCGCAGGATGGAAACTCTTTGCTGAGCAGCATCGCCGCCGCGCTCTGGTTTCTCCACGGCGACTCCTATGACGAGCGCCTGCAGGCCTTAAAACCTTTCTTCTTCAGCGAAATATAAAGAGAAAGCCGAGCCGCTTCATTCCCTTACGCCATTGAGGTCGATTCCTTCGAAACGCACGGAGTCACCGGAGGCCATACCCTTTTCCAGCGTGACGCCGCCCTTGACCTCGAGGACAAACTGGCTGGGGACTGGTACCGACAGGGGCTGGGTCGAGAAAGGCACGGCCTGCTGAACAATACCAACAATTATCCGCTTGCTTCCTATAAAGACAATGTCCAACGAAAGTGGGGTATCTTTCATCCAAAAGGATAGAGGCCGTTCGTCAGGAAATAAGAACAGCATCCCCTGATCATCGTCCAACCGCTGGCGGAATTGCAGTCCCAGTTCTCTTTTGGCTGGAGTATCAGCGATCTCGACTCGAAATATCCGCTCGGTGCCATCCCGGGTGGAGACAATCACGCGCGGCTGCGGGCGACAAGCAACGAAACTCACCAAGACTAACGCGGCGCACATCATCTGCTTCGCGGTTCTCGCCATAGATACCAACCGGCGCATCTCCCTCCCCTGAGCCGAAGCTCTCATTTCCAAGTTCAAGCGCCCGGCCGGATGTTCTTGGCCACGATCTCCGCGAGATCCAGGACCTCTACCTCCGGCTCCTCCTCCTTTGCCGCTTCGTCGGAAAACATCCGCATACAAAAGGGACACCCGGTAGCTACCGTTTTCGCGCCTGTTGCCTTTAGCTCCCGGTAGCGGCGAGTGCTCACACGCTCCTCGCCTTTTTCTTCCTCTTTCCAAAATTGCGCTCCTCCCGCTCCGCAGCAAAAACTGTTGCTGCGATTGCGTTCGGGCTCCGTTGGCGTCGCACCGAGGGATGCAATAAGCTTTCGTGGCTCATCATAGACGCCGTTATGTCTCCCCAGATAGCAAGGGTCATGATAAGTAACTGCCCCGGTGGAGTTGCCAACCGCGCGAAGTTTCCCATCTTTGATCAGCTCATCAATGAATTGGGTGTGATGTTTGACCACATATTTTCCTCCAAACTGCGGGTATTCATTCGCAAGCGTGTGAAAGCAATGCGGGCAGGCGGTAACGATGACCTTCGGATTTAGACCATTCAGAGTCTCCACGTTTTCGGCGGCAAGCTGAGAGAAGAGGTATTCGTTTCCGGCTCGCCGCGCCGTATCTCCGGTGCACCGCTCCTCGAGGCCGAGGACGGCCCAATTGACCCCGCTGGCGTTCAAGATCTCAGCCATGCTGCGGGCGATTTTTTGCGCGCGAGGATCATAAGAAGCGGCGCACCCGACCCAGTAGAGAACATCAGGTTTCGGGTTCTCGGCTGTGGTAGGGACGGCAAACGGAAGCTTTTGGGTCCAGGAAAGACGCTCGTTCGCGGCAATTCCCCAGGGATTGCCTGCGGTTTCCATGCTGTTGAAGGCGTTCTTCAGCTCACCGGGAAATTCAGCCGCCATCAGCACTCGCTCCCTCCTGACATCGAGCACATGAAGCATCTGCTCATTACCGACAGGACAGATCTCAACGCAAGCATTACAGGTGGTGCAGGCCCACGCCGCTTCCGCATTAAGCGCGAACTCCAGAAGAGGCCGAGGGCTCTCCTTTCCGGCGCTAAACTCGGGAAGGATCCGGTTGAGCTCATAGCGCTCATTGATCAGTATCGCCGCTGGGCTTAAAGCCTTGCCCGTTACGTAGGCCGGGCAAACCTCCTGACATCGGTTGCACATAATACAACTGTAAGCATCCAACAGCCTGGGCCAGGTAAACTCCTCGAGTCTGCCGGCTCCGAACGCCTCCTCTTTTTCAAAATCCATGGGCTGCAGCACGCCCGCTTTTTCCTTTTTTAGAGCCAGGTTAATGGGCGACATAATAAGGTGAATATGTTTTGATCGCGGAAAATAGGGGATGAAGAGAAGTATGGAGCCCAATGCGCCCCACCAGAAAAAGTGCTGCAGAACAACTACCAGGTCAGGGCTCATGCCCGCGAAAACCATCACGAAGGCGGACCCGACCGGCTGGTAGGGATCCGGACCCGCTTGCGCAAGCTCCGAAGCCTTCGACATCAGCCGAGAGCCGACATGAAACATAATGAATCCAGCCACGATGGCTGAGTCTCGGGGAATACCTGTTTTGACCTCCTCGTGGAGCGGGACTTTCGAAGAAAATGAAAAATCAGATTGCCCTATGACGAACCGGCGGATGGCGAGGCCCACGATTCCCACAAGAACGGCGGCCGTTAAGAGATCGGCGAGCAGGTTGAAGGGGTTCCATACTCCCCCGTGCGCATGCAGCGGAAATAAACCTTCCAAAGTGTCGACAACGTTAACGAAGAAATAATAAACAAAGCCATAGAAGACGAGCGCGTGGAGGAAAGAGACCAGGGGACGTCTTTTAAACACGGACTGCTGCGTGAGAACGATCCATAAAGCATCGAATATTCGCCGCGGCAGGTTGTCGAATCGTGGCTCGGATTTTCCGCGTGCAATCGCCCTGTAAACACGGGAGAATCCCACTCGGGCGTAGTGCAGGGAAAGGACAACCAAGAGCAAAAAAAGTACTTTTTCGATCGTTGTCAGCATAAGGTCTCCGTCAGATCTTTTTCTCTTAGTTTAATAGACTAAAGTCTGGCCTCTGCACAACCGCAACGCCAGCCGCGGCTCTCACATGGCAAGACCTTGTTGTCTGTTTGATTGAGAGGGCGACTTGGAATCCAGCCGCATCTGGCTTTCCGCCCGTTTGCGAAGGAGGCGAGAATGCTGCGGTGCAGCCCTGGCGGGGTTTGTGAGTCGGCTCAGAGAGTTGCGAAAAGGCTGCTTTGGACAAAAGCGAATTCGACTAACTGTTATAGCCCAATCGTCTGGATAGTTCGCTCCCCCCTTTAAGAATAAGGGGAACAACCTCCTTAGTTACCCGCTCCTGCGTCAGGCGATGAGCGGGCCCGGCAATGGAGAGGCTACCCACAAGGGTTCGAGTATAATCTTTAATCGGAACCGCTACCGCGACCACCTCCTCCATGTACTCCCCCTCTTCCAAGGCGTAACCTGCCTCAACCACCTGTTTCAGTTGATCGAATAACGTCCGCCGGTCCGCGATGGTTTTGCCGGTGTAATGATCCAGTTTTTCCGGGAGGCTCTGGCTCAATCCCTCCTCGGAGTCGAAAGCAAGGTGGACTTTCCCGGCTGCGGTGCAGTGCAGTGGAAGTGACATGCCGAGAAAAGAAACGACTCTGACGGCATTCTTCGGCTCGAGAAAATCCAACGGCACAATCGTTGAGGCTTTTCGCACCGCGACAAACGAGCTCTCCTTCGCTGACTTCACCATTTCCTGCAAGGTCGACTTTGCCTGAGTCAAAAAGCCCATTTGATGGACGTAAGTCTGACCTAACTGGAGGCATTTCAAACCGAGGCGATAATTTTCGGTAACTCTGTTTTGTTCAATATAACCGCGCGATTCGAGTGTCGCCAGCAAACGGAAAACGTTGTTTTTGTGAAGCTTCAAGCGCTTACTCAGTTCGGTTACGCCGATCTCATCTGCGCCACCGTGAAACTGTTCCAGAACATCGAGAGCGTGAGATACCGATTGGATCATGTAATTCGCTTTTTCTCTCCGCACCATTGCCTCCTCCGGCGAAACGGGGACGTCAAAAAACTTTGTTCACTACGGCAGGCTCTAGTCCCATCTCAAAAAACTGTTTTACTTTATCGCAGAGCGTACCCAATGTCAAACAGGGAAAAATGATCTGTCGAGGACTGATTAGAGAACGGAAGTATACTCTAGCGTGACTATTTACTACAGCTTCGGTGTGTCCTCAACCCAAGGAGCAGTGGGGAAAGAGGCGGAAATATACCAAGGCCGGCGGGTCTTAGGAAATTTAGGAGCCTAAAACTTAGTCGGAACCTTTTCCCAATCCTTTAAAAACCTATCGATCCCGATGTCGGTCAAAGGATGCTGCGCCAACTGTTTGATGACAGCAAAAGGAATGGTTGCGATATGAGCTCCCACCAGGGCGGCGGTCAGCACGTGGACCGGGTGACGTACGCTTGCCACGAGTACTTCCGTGGTGAAGTTGTAGTTGGTAAAAATCTTAATGATTTGGGGAATCACTTCCATGCCGCTCTGAGAGATATCGTCGAGACGGCCCACAAAGGGACTCACGTAAGCAGCCCCTGCCTTGGCGGCCAGTAGCGCTTGCACAGGCGTAAAACAGAGGGTCACATTGGTTCGGATTCCTTCTTCTTTTAAGATGCGTACCGCTTTGAGTCCCTCGGTCGTCAACGGCACCTTGACCACGACGTTTTTACCGTACCGGATGAGATCCTCGCCTTCCCGCACCATCCCTTCCGCATGCCGGCTTACGGTTTCGAGGCTAACCGGCCCCTTCACCAAAGAGCAAATTTCCCCCACGACCTCGCTAAATCCCCGGCCTGTTTTTGCAATCAGCGAAGGATTGGTTGTGACCCCATCGATCAGCCCCAGGCTGTGAGCCTCCCGTATCTCGTGGATCTCCGCGGTATCGATAAAGAACTTCACGTGAGCGACTCCTTTGTCGCTATGTGTACCATCCTTCAGAGCAATTGCCAACGATTAAGTTAGCCCAACGGTAATCCCTCAGTTACGGACGGTAAGTCGCAAGCGTTA
>JACQUW010000236.1 GCA_016210115.1 Deltaproteobacteria bacterium
CACGATATCATGGCGGCAATTCAGTGAGAACCGGATTTTACTGGAACCCCGCAAATTGGGAGATCACTACCGTTTCGAAGAAAGGTGGCATTCTCCCGGGAGCTGAGGAACTGAGCTACTACCGCATCCCGACACCGTTCATTCTTGCGCTCGGCCCTACGATGGGAGCGGCGTATGTGATCTTTCTTCCCCTGGTCGGCTTCGGCCTGTTCTTTGGCTTTCTCGGCAAAAAGGCGCTGCCTTATCTCGCCAAGGCCGCCGCCTATCTAACCGCGCGGACCGCAAGAGAAGAAAGATAAAGCTCGCCCGATTATCGTTAAGACAGGTCAAATCCAAGGCGTATCGACCTCACCTTCCGTTTTGGAATGGTCGGTGCGCCTTATGGAACCCCTGCAGCCGGCAAAAGGCAACGGAGACGCTTCCCAGGCCACCGGCGCCGCCCAGCCACGAGAACTGTCGTTCACTGGAACTTCGGTCCACATTGCTTTATGAAAGAACATAAAGGGGGGTGGCGAGGCGTGCCGGGCTCCATTCGGCTCCTGCATGCCACATAACCGATTACGTTCCACAGAAATAGCCCGCGCCGCCTCAGGAATTACGCTTGCATGACAAGGCTCTCAGGCCATATGATTGCGAGTCACGGCGGAGAGAGTTTCGGAAAGAGCGTTCATGACAACATCCTTTGACTCGATTTATACGCATCACTTTCTGCGTGTGGCGGTTTGCATTCCGTCAGTCCGAGTGGCCAACCCTCGCTACAATGCGACGAGGATACTGGCGCTTGCCCGGAGGGCTTCCCAAGAGAATGCGGCTGTGGCTCTGTTTCCAGAGCTCTGCGTTTCCGCGTATTCCAATGAGGACCTCTTCCAGCAGGACGCGCTGTTGAATGCAACCCTCGACGCTCTTCGCCAGCTTGTGGAAAGCAGCTCGGATCTTACGCCACTCCTCATTGTCGGAGCGCCGCTGCGCTATGAGAATAAGTTATTTAACTGCGCCGTCACCTTCTACAAGGGCCGGGTATTGGGGATCACGCCGAAAACCTATCTGCCGAACTATCGCGAGTTCTACGAGAAACGGCAGTTTAGCTCGGGCTCTCACGCCGCGTTTCGAGACGTAGCGATATTAAATCAGTCGGTCCCTTTCGGGAATGATTTGATCTATGAGGCCGCCAACGTGGAAGGTTTCGCGGCGCACGCCGAGATTTGCGAAGATATTTGGGTGCCTATCCCGCCCAGCACGTACGCTGCGCTTGCCGGGGCGACGGTTTTGACCAATCTTTCGGCGAGCAACATAATAATCGGCAAAGCCGATTACCGCCGGCTCCTGTGCAGCTCTCAGTCCGGCAGGTGCGTCGCCGCCTACCTCTATGCAGCGGCTGGTCCCGGCGAATCAACCACCGATCTTGCCTGGGATGGTCATGGTCTGGTCTACGAAAATTCCGAGTTGCTGGCCGAATCGCAACGTTTCGCGTCGGAAGAGCAGATGGTCCTGGCGGATATCGATCTCGACCGGCTGATCCAGGAACGGAGCCGCATGACCACCTTCAACGATCTGGCGGCCGAATATCGCGAAAAGATTAAGCCTATGCGGCGGATTCGATTTGAGTTCAAAATCCCTCATGACTCGCTGCCGCTTAAACGGGCCCTCAATCGCTTCCCTTATGTGCCGATCGATCCCGCGGCGCGAGACCGCCGCTGTTCCGAAGCTTATAACATTCAGGTCCACGGCCTTGCCAAACGCCTTCAGGCCACCTGCATTGAAAAAGTCATTATTGGAGTCTCGGGCGGGCTGGATTCCACGCACGCTCTGATCGTGGCCGCCAAAACCATGGATCGGCTGAAACTGCCGCGCGCGAACGTTCTGGCCTACACGATGCCGGGCTTCGCTACCAGCGAACTCACCCGAGCAAACGCGCTCAAGCTCATGGGGGCGCTGGAAGTTACAGGAAGCGAGATCGATATCCGGCCATCGTGTCTGCAGATGCTCAAGGATTTGCATCATCCTTTCGCCGAAGGCAGACCCGTCTATGACATCACGTTCGAGAATATTCAGGCGGGTGAGAGAACGTCGCATTTGTTCCGGCTCGCCAATTATCACAACGGCCTGGTGGTGGGTACGGGCGATCTAAGCGAGCTCGCGCTGGGTTGGTGCACCTATGGCGTGGGCGATCAGATGTCACACTATAATGTGAACGCTTCAGTGCCAAAGACCTTAATCCAATACCTGATTCAATGGGTGATCAGCTCGCGACAGTTTGATGAAACAGCAAACAAAACCCTCGAGTCCGTTCTCGAGACCGAAATCTCACCGGAGCTTATTCCTGGAACGGATGAGGCTGCTTGCCAGGCCACGGAAAGTGTTATCGGTCCCTACGCGCTGCAAGATTTTAATCTCTATTACCTGAGCCGCTTCGGCCTTCGCCCGAGCAAAGTGGCGTACCTCGCTCATCAGGCCTGGCGGGACAAAAATCACGGCGCCTGGCCCGACAGCGTCCCGGTTAATCAACGTCGGGAATATTCACTAGCGGAAATCAAGCACTGGCTTGAGGTGTTCCTTATCCGGTTCTTTCAAACGAGCCAGTTTAAGCGCTCCTGTCTTCCCAACGCTCCCAAAGTCGGATCGGGTGGATCGCTCTCACCGCGCGGCGATTGGCGCGCGCCAAGCGACGCCGAAGCCGAGGCGTGGCTCCATGAGCTCCGAACCCGCGTGCCGGATCTCTAACCGCTCTGTGCTCGACCTGCTCGTCAATGGGGCTCGGACTGGGTTGCTGCTCGAACCTGACCCCTGGTAACGACGTTTATTTCTTGGCCGACTTCATTAATTTCTGGAGCTTAGCTTTTAAATCAGAGGACATTCCCAAAAATTCCACGACGAGTTTCTGGGCTTGCTCGCCTGAAACAGGCGCGATCTCCAGCCTCCCTTTCTCAGCTTCAGCTAAGAACTCCTTGTCTGCCATCGTTTTCGCGAATGCCGCCTCCAATGCCTGCCAGCGGTCTGTGGGAACTCCGGGAGCAACAACGTAGACTTTTCCAAACTGGTTGGGAAGGCTGGTGCCAAATCGGAGAAGCTGCCGCTGCTCTTCGTTTTTGCCTATAGCCGAGATCGCAGGCACCTCTCCGGGGAGATCAGGAAGCGGATTGTCCGTTAACTGAGCCAAAATCAGCCACTCCCCGGTCTTGAACTTATCAAGTGAGGTAATTTTTGCCGAGGTCCAGGTATTGAAAAAACCTTCTACCTCTCCGCTCTCAATGGCCATCCGGATGTCCGCAGTGCCTTTATACCCGGACACGAGCCGGATATTCGCGCCCAGCGCGTCTCGCAATATCACCGGAGCGTGTTCCACCGTTGAGCCGGGAATCGCGCCAATAACGACCGGTTTGCCTTTTGACCCAATGACTTCCTCAATCCTCGTGACGCCCGATTTCCTGTTTAAGATCATCAGATAGGCTTCGGCGGCAGGAACGCCCAGGAACCGAAACTTGCCCATGTCGAATTGAACAGCCGGATTATTGAAGAGTTGCTCGAGGATGGTGGGACCGGAGATATTGCCGATGACGGTGCCATCTTTAGGCGCGGCGTTATAAACATGATTCGCCGCGATGATGCTTCCTGCGCCGGTCATGTTCTCTACAATCACTGCAGGATTTCCCGGGATATGCCTGCCGAAATGACGTCCGATCACTCGGGAGTAAGCGTCATAGCCACCGCCGGCAGAAAACCCGACCACAATGCGAACCGTCTTGCCGCGGTAAAAGTCAGCTACCGCCTTCTCATCGAAGCCTGGCCTGGCGGCGCCCCCTGGCGTTTGCGCGCCAAAGGCCTGATCGCTCGCCATCAAAGTGATCAATAAAAAAGATGAAAGCACACCGCCTCTCAGGTTCTTCTTCATCATTGAGTCCTCCAAAGCCTTTTTTCCGTTAATGTCTCTTATCCACCCAGGATTGGGCTGGCCAGCATCACGTCTATTTTCGTCCCGGCCGGCAACCGGGCGTCGAGGTTCAGGATTTCATCAAGGCTTTCGCCATTCAAAAAAACCAGCAGCGCCGGATTCAGTGTGGCTCCCTCGATAACCACATACCGTTGGAACTCCGGACTGTTGGAGCGAGCCAGCTCGTCCAACAATCTCCTTACTGTGGCGCCCTCCTCGAGAATAAGAAGCTGCTCTTTTTTCCTGACCAGACCGCGAATCGGCCCAAAAAAGCGCACCCTGGCCTCTATCACCGAAGCACCCGTCTCAGCTTTTTGCTCCAAGCCTGGTGATTTTGACTCGAAGGCAGGAATCGACGGCCGCACTGACAAAATCCAGGTGCTCGTCATCCATAGTGAGCAAAGAATTGAAGTGGATGCCGAGGGGTTTTCCACCTTGCGTAGCACTGTTCGCCCATCTCCCCGCAGAAGCCCAGACAAGGGCAACCTCAGGGTGAATGGCGCTGGTGAGCTTAAGTTGGCCCGTGGCTTTCTTTCGCGAGTCCGTCTCGATCTCCACCCATTCACCATTCCTCAGCCCCTTGCGCTTCGCAGTCTCCTCCGAAAGCACGATGTCATGATAGCCCAGACGCAGGCCAACCTCTCTGAGGAGCGGATTGCTGCCGGTCGCGGTCAGCGCGTGATAGGGAGCTTTCGCAGTGATCATATAAACGTCAAACTCAGGAGACTTCGGTGTGTGCGCAGGGCACGGACGCCACTCAACCAGAGGAAGGTAGCCCGAGCAGTCCCAAGGTATCTTCAGTTCACGAGTCACCGACTCCACCTGGCGCCCGGCATCGATCATGTATTCGTGGTAAATATGGATTCTGGGCTTCGGAAAGGCACCCGGATAACGCTCCCTTACGCTCCTTTCTTTCACCAGAATTCCATCCCTCCCATACCACTCCAGACCTTTGTCCGCCCCATGCACGGCCTTGAGAGCTCGATCCATCAAATCTTGGTACGAATACCGTTCTCCCGACCGCAGGGCATACGCAGGCGGGAGCTTCCACATCGCGTTGCAGGCAACATAAACGTCCTCCACGAACCCGGCCCGCGCCGCCAGCTCCAGCAGGATTTCGTCGTGACTCACGTGCTGATCCCAAGGAGAATCAAAGGGCGGCGTTAACACCGGCCTTGAGCCATAGAAGGTAGCAGGCTGCGAACCTGTGTGGTATTCACCGGTCAGAACCGGCTCCAGTTGCTCCAGGTAATGCAGGTCTGGGAAGACCACGTCAGCAAACTCCGCGGTCTCATCAATCTCAAGGGCGAATGAAACAATAAACGGAATGCTGCGAAGCACCTCGGCCATCAAGTCCCGGCCTGCGCCTGTAAAAGCCATATTCGAGCGGCGCTGGAGGAGCATCTTGGGTTTTATGGGGGCATGGTACTTTTCCGGCTTCAGAATTGCCTCCACCGCAAACGTCCTGCTGTAACATGCCACCGGGAAAAGCTCAAAAAGATCGATCGACTGCGGCGGCGTCACTGTACGCGGAGGATAGGGATTGGTGGGTCCTGGCCCGGAGCCAATGCGCCCTGGATGCGCCATAGTAGCGAGGAGACCATCCTCTGTCGTGCGATATTTGACGCGGTGATAGCCCATCAACCCACCCGGAACATCCAGGCCACCAATAAGAGTCTGGAGCAACATCGCAGCAAAGCCGTTCATGAGAGCGTGCTTGTGTGAGCTTAGACCGCGGTACCAGGTAATGCAGGCGGGACGGTAGGGAAGCTCCTGACCGCCAATAGTGATCGTGGCGCCGATCCGAGCTGCTTCGCCGAATTCTCTCGCTATTCGTCTCAACACGACGGCGGAAACACTGGTGATGCGGGAAACTTCCTCCGGTGTATACCGGCGCACTTGATCGGCAATGACTTGAAAGGCCGGGCGCGTCTCTTCTCCGAAAACCCGGTAACATCCCGAGAGCGCGGGATCGCTCACTCCGGCATCGAAGGGCCTGGCGACGTCTTCCGCGGCGTCCCACACCAGCACCTTCCGAGTTGCGGGATCGCGCGCATAGCGGCCATCTCCGCCGATCAGATAAGGGGCGTTGCTAAACTGCTTCAGAAAAGCAGCATCGTAGATGCCCAGTTCGTTTATCAAAACGTTGATCAGACCCAATAGGAATGCCGCGTCAGTCCCCGGCCGGATGGGAACCCATTCGTCTGCCATGCCCGCCGCGTGGCTGCAAAACGGATCAACGACGACGACCCTGATTTGCTCGCGGTTCCGTCCCAGTTCGAAGGCTCCGTTCATCGTGTCATAGTGCACCACAGCCCCGTATTGCCCTCCGACTGAAAGGATGTACCGGGTAAGAGGAACATCGGGCACTGCTTCTGCGGCAAACTGGTTGAGGAAATGCATCGGGTGAACCGCGTTGCCGCAGAAAAATCCTGAGGACAGAGACTGAAGGGATGTGCCGAAAGCCGCGCACCATATCTCATCGAGCAGTGATCGGTCAAAGGTTACGCGCCAGAGCTTCCGGGGGTCATCTTCGATGATCTCTTTCAGTTTGCCCGCCACAAGATCCAGGGCCTCGCTCCATGAAATCGGTTCCCAACCGGGGTCAATTCCCGGACCTTTTTCCGGATTTGTCCGCCGCAGCGGGCGGGTGACGCGATACGGAGAGTCGAGCGTGTAGAAACCCGCGCGGCCCTTCGCGCAGGCCTTACCCTGATTGTAGGGATTGGCCGGGTCTCCATCAATGCGAACCACTCTTCCTTTTCGGACCGTGGCCAGGATGCCGCAGCGATTCAAACAGAGCCTGCACATCGTGCGAACCTGACGCTCCCCCTCACGGTCTGTAATAGCCTGCATTCCTGACACGCCTCTCTTTTATCCTTTTGGCCTCTCACTACAATGAAAGCGGTGCAAGCGTCAAACCCAAAAGGCACTGCTGCTGACCTTGACAGACAAGAAGCAACGCTCTATCGTGAAAGCTCTTCGAGCACAGAACCCTTCAGACGACCTCAGCACCATCTACCGGGGGGCTGAAAAATGTTCGTCAAAACTCACCGCGCCTGCGTATTTTCTGTCTGTATATGTCCTCATCGCGATCTTTCTTCGCGGCTCCATTGCCACGGCGCAGGCGGTCAAACTTAGAGCCTCGTACAGTTCCATAACCGCTAACAATACCCCTATCTGGATCACAAGGGAAAAGGGCTTCTTCAACAAATACCAACTGGACCTACAGATCGTCCTCATAGAAAGTGGGACGACGTCGATCCAGGCGCTCATCGCCGGCGAAACTCAGATAGCGCAACTAGGAGGAGGAGTCGTGCTCAGCAGCGGCCTGAGTGGCGCGGATGTGGTTGTCGTTGCACGGTTGGAAAACCGTCTGGCCTTTACTCTCATCGCGCAAAAAAACATCAAAAGTTCGGATCAACTTCGAGGCAAGAGACTTGCCATTTCTCGATTTGGCAGCGCCTCAGATTTAGGAGCCCGTCTTATTCTCCAGAGGTCAGGTCTCATGCCCGAGAAAGAGGTGAGCATTCTCCAAGTTGGGGGAACCAGCACGCGCCTCGCTGCATTAACGAAAGGCAATGTCGAGTCCGCAGTGCTTACCCCCGAGTTCTCTCTTCTCGCCAACAAGTCCGGCTTTACGATACTGGCTACGCCTCTCTCGGTAAGAATCGATTTTCCTCAAAACGCGATCGCCACCAGCCGAGCCTTTCTCAAAGCTCAGCCCGAGTCTGTAAGCCAATTCCTCAAAGCCGTTATCGAAGGCGTTCATTTTTACAAGAACAGCCGTGAAGAAAGTATCCGGATCATGGGGAAATACCTGAATATTCAAGACCAGGAGGCGATGGGAGAAATCTATGATCTCTATAAAAACATTTTCCTGCCCGTCCCCTTTCCCACGGTCGAAGGAATGCAGACTCTTCTGAGTTGGATGGCCCAAAGAGATCCGAGGGCCGCCGAGGCAAAAGTGGAGCAATTCATAGACACAACCACCCTTAAGGAGATCGAAAAAAGTGGTTTTGTCTCCCGTCTGTATCCAAAATAGACATCTCTTTTAGGATTCCCGGGAACCGTGGGATCTGCTCAGAAAAGGCTTCAGCGGATTTACTCCACGCTTCGCGTTCCGCAAACGCGCCGAGCCCTCCGTCAAGATTCCCTTCCTCGTAGGCAGTAGGGATAAGCCGCTATACGTCGATTCCGCCTTCCAGCCTCTTGACCAAGGTTGTTCTGTTGACGTACGCTTCAACTATGGACTACCAAAAATACATTACCATTGATCCCAAAAAGCGTGGCGGCAAGCCCTGCGTGCGTGGGCTACGCATTACGGTGTACGAGGTACTGGAATACCTAGCCTCGGAAATGACGGAAGAGGAAATCTTGGATGATTTTCCTGATCTCACGCGGGAAGATTTTAAAGCTTGTATCGCCTTTGCTGCGGACCGAGAGCGCCGACTCATGGTGGTGCCAGCCGCGTGAAACTGCTCTTTGATCACAACTTGTCCTATAAATTAGCGCGCCGCTTAGCGGACCTTTCCCGGACTCCACCCACGTCCGAGAGGTTAGTCTGCAAGAGGCGGACGATTCAGTGGTCTGGGAGTCTGCTAAGCAGCAAGGGTTCATGATTGTGTCGAAGATTCGGATTTCCACCAGCGGAGTTTTGTCTTCGGGTTCCCTCCAAAGGTGATATGGGTTCAGTTGGGTAACTGCACGACTACTCAGGTAGAGCAAGTGATTCGTAAGGACTTTGACGCGATCAAAGC
>JACQUW010000238.1 GCA_016210115.1 Deltaproteobacteria bacterium
CCCCCACTCCACGAGTTTATCCGCCGTTTGCCGAACGTTCACGTGATACACGTAGACGAGAAGATTTGCCGCATGAGCTTTGCGGACCAATTCCGTAGTGACGATGTTGAAGCGAGGGCATATCCAGACGTGGCCGTGCGCCTCTGCCAGGCCGACCAGGTCGAGAGCAGAGTCGCCGCTTAGCAGACCGCTCGGGACTTCAGGCATAAGCGACGAGAATTGATCCAGAAGAGATAGATCGAACGATGTGATGACCGCTCTTTTCGGGTCCCAGTGTTCTTGTGTAATCGCAGCAACGGGCCGAGGCGTGTTCTTCCCCTTCAGCTCAATCTGCAGATCAACCCTTCCCCGGCAAACATTCATGACTTCGAGTAGCGTGGGTATCTGCTCCCCCTCACCGGCATTGAGCCTTTTCAATTCCTCCAGAATCAATTCGCGGACAGCTCCTGCGCCGTTGGTCGTTCGATCCACTGTTGGGTCGTGAATCACTACAGGGATTTTATCTTTGGATAAGTGAACGTCTAATTCCACGCGTTGACAGCCAAGTTCGATGGCCTTGGCGAAGGACTTCAGCGTATTCTCCGGGGCATGGCCGCATGCGCCTCTGTGGCCCACAATATCCATCGCCGCATCGCCACCTTGATGACGGATTCATATCATCCTGCTTTGGGGGCGGCAAGATTTATGACATGCGTCACCTCGGCCGTCGCCCAGCTCGCCAGGTGCTTTCGGGGAATGACCATGATTTTCGCTGGATCACCTTTGACGATGAAAGCCCCCGCCCGCTTTCCGAGCCCGCGCAATGGGTTCGTACTTATTCCCTCCGCCGGTTACCTGCCTGCCGGCAGGCAGGTCGGATGCGCGGGCTCTCCGAACGGGCAGCAGCTTTCATCTCGGCCGAGGTGCGTGAGGAAGAGGGCCGCGGCCCGAAGCCTCGCGCGCCGAGGCAATCGACCTCGCGAGGTGCTTTCGGAGGAATCACAACTGCTTGCTGGCGCAGCCCCTTTGTGATAGCTGAAATTTTGTGGAAAACGAGATAGCAGAGATTCGCGTCGCTATTCGAGACATTCCCGACTTCCCGAAGCCAGGCATTATCTTTAAGGACATTACTCCCCTGCTTAACAATGGTCCCCTGTTTAAAAAGACCATAGGTTTTCTGGCTGCCCGGTATCGCTCCCAGCACGTCGACACCGTCCTTGGCATCGAGTCCCGTGGTTTTATCATTGGCGCCGCGCTGGCTTACGAACTCGGAGCTGGCTTCTGCATCGTACGGAAGCCGGGGAAGCTGCCCTACGAAACCCACAGCGCGAGCTATGACCTGGAATACGGATCCGACACGCTCGAAGTGCATCGGGACGGGTTGGCGCCGAACGCCCGTGTGGTTATAGCGGACGATCTTCTCGCAACGGGGGGGACCGCCTGCGCGGCCGCCGCCCTGGTCTCCAAGCTTGGCGCAGAGGTTGTCGAGTGCGCGTTTGTAATCGAACTCTCTTTTCTCAGGGGCCGGGAAAAGCTAAAGCCATACAGCACCTATTCGCTCATCCAATACGACTCCGAGTAGTTTTTGAAGCAGACATGGGAGCCCATCGGCTCCCGCTGAGGAGTAGGCTCCGTCTGCTCTGCAGTTTCCTTGACCAAGCAGGGCTATTGCTTTATAAGTAAACGTGAGCTTACGGTAGAAGGGATCGATTCAGAAGAAGATGAAGAGAGTTGAGGCGATGACTCTGTGGGAGAGAATCTACTTCCCGGAGATTTTCCGCGGGCTTATCGTGACAGGCGGACGCTTTTGGCGCAACCTGATCGTTCACATACTACACCAATTCGGTCTTGCGAAGGATTTGCAGGCGGCCATTACGGTTCAGTATCCCGACGAGCGATTGCCTTATCCGGAGACCTATCGGGGACGTCACCGTTTGACGTTGAAAGGGAACGGTACGGTCCAGTGCACCGCCTGTTTTCTGTGCGCCACGGCATGCCCGGCTGAATGCATATACATCCAGGCTGGGGAGTATGCCGATGATCCCGTTGAGAAATACCCGATTCGATATGAGATTGATACGCTGCGTTGCATCTACTGCGGCCTCTGTGTAGAGGCATGCCCTTGTGATGCCATCCGGATGGATACCGGGCTCCATCCCGCCAACTGGGGCTTCTCGCGCCAGGACTTTGTGGAGAATAAGGAGGTGTTGATGGAACGGTCCCGGCAGTTGGAGGCAAAAGGCAAAGAGGTGCTTTATCAGGAGCATGTGCGCCGCTACCAACATGTCTGAACCCTTCTCGGCAGATGTTAGTCAGGAGGAAGACCAATGCCAAAGTCGAATGGTAAAACTGAGGGCGAAGAGCAGAGGATGATTACGACTGAGCCGTTCCCCGCGTCAAGAAAGACCTACGTTCAAGGAGAACGATTCGGAGATGTTCGCGTCGCCATGCGTGAGATCTCATCATCCGCGTCGAACGGAAAGGCTGATTCGGACGAAGGCTCAATCGTCGTTTACGACACGTCCGGCCCGTATACTGACCCCGAAATCAACATCGATGTGCGAAAGGGATTGAGGCCGCTGCGTCTTGACTGGATCCGAGCCAGGGGCGACGTGGAAGGGAGTTCCGGTCGCAGGCCGGCTTTGAGCCGCGGGGGCAATGGTCAAGCTCCCGCGACGGAGCGGTTTCCGGAGTCCTCCCGCCGTTCGATGCTTCGGGCGAAGCCCGGCTGCAATGTTACTCAGATGCACTACGCCAAAAAGGGTATCATAACTCCGGAGATGGAGTATATCGCGGTTCGGGAAAACCTCGGCAGGGAGACGGCTCTAACAAATAACGGTTTGCCTCGCCTCCATGCGGGCAACAGCTTCGGTGCCTCGATTCCCAAGTGGGTGACGCCGGAGTTCGTGCGCGACGAAGTCGCCTGCGGTCGGGCCATTATCCCCAGCAACATCAATCACCCGGAAACGGAGCCCATGATCATCGGGCGAAACTTTCTGGTGAAGATCAACGCTAATATCGGTAATTCTGCGGTCGCTTCATCGATTGAGGAAGAGGTGGAGAAGATGATTTGGGCGACTCGCTGGGGCGCGGACACGGTCATGGATCTTTCCACCGGCGACGAGATCCATGAGACCCGCGAGTGGATTCTCCGCAATTCACCGGTGCCGGTTGGAACGGTGCCGATCTACCAGGCGCTAGAGAAGGTTAGCGGCAAAGCGGAAGAGCTTACCTGGGAGATCTACCGTGATACTTTGATCGAGCAGGCGGAGCAGGGCGTCGATTACTTCACAATTCATGCCGGAGTGCTCCTGCGTTACATTCCGCTCACGGCCAGGCGGATCACCGGGATTGTTTCCCGCGGCGGCTCAATCCTGGCTAAATGGTGTCTCGCTCACCATCAAGAGAACTTCCTCTATACCCATTTTGAGGAGATCTGCGAGATTATGAAGGCCTATGACATCGCCTTTTCTCTCGGAGACGGCCTCAGGCCGGGTTGCATCGCGGACGCCAACGACGAAGCGCAAATGGGTGAGCTGGCCACTTTGGGAGAGCTGACGAAAATCGCGTGGAAGCATGACGTACAGGTAATGATCGAAGGCCCCGGGCATGTGCCGATGCACCTGATTCAGGAAAATATGACGAAGCAGCTTGAGCTCTGTCACGAGGCCCCCTTCTACACGCTGGGCCCGCTGACGACGGATATCGCCCCCGGATACGATCACATCACGAGCGCTATCGGAGCGGCGATGATCGGCTGGTTCGGCACGGCCATGCTGTGCTACGTGACACCTAAAGAGCACCTGGGTCTGCCGGATAGGAAAGATGTCAAGGACGGTGTCATAGCTTACAAAATCGCCGCCCACGCCGCCGATCTGGCGAAGGGGCATCCGGGCGCGCAGTTGCGGGATAACGCCCTGAGCCAGGCCCGTTTTGAGTTCCGTTGGGAAGACCAGTTTAATCTGAGTCTGGATCCCGATACCGCGCGGGCGTTCCACGACGAGACTTTGCCTGCTCAGGCGGCCAAGGTCGCGCATTTTTGCTCGATGTGCGGCCCGCATTTTTGTTCGATGAAGATCACTCAGGACGTGCGTGAGTACGCGATAAAGAAGGGCCTGGAAGAAGAGGCAGCGCTCGCTGCCGGCATGAAGGAAAAGGCAGAGGAGTTCAGGCGCAGAGGCGGGAAAATCTACCAAGAAGTGTCGCAAGCCAGCCCCGACGCAGCCACAGTCGAGCTCAAAGCTGCCTCTAAAGACTAGACCGACAACGGCCCGGTTTCGTGTCCATTGGTTTGCGGCTTCTTAGCGCCGCCAGGCCGTCATTGCGCTGATCGGATATACTTTTCCAAGCACAAGTCGATGCCGATTGAAGCCGTTGGCTTGGGTCTGGCGAGATGCTCGCGGATTTTGTTCAGTTCGCCCACCCTTTTAGCAAAGAAATTCAAAGATCATTGCGCGACATGTTTTTGGCTATTGACTCGCCCGGAAAGGCTTGCCCGGGGGGCGCTCGCCATGAATAATCCGGCCTGAGTCATGGACAAGGAGTACACGGCGGTACTTTTTGATCTCGACGGGACGCTGATCGATTTTCGCGCCTGCGAATCGAATTCGATAAGGCGCGCATTGCACTCCGTGGGAATTTCACTCGGCGAAAGTTTGAAGTGGGAGGAGTTCTGGCAAACTTATGCTCCCATAAAATCCCGTTACTGGGAGCGGCGGAACCGGGGCGAAATGACTCGCGAGGAGGCCATTCTTAATTCCATTCGGGATTCACTGGCTGTTCTTCGCCTGGAAGAGTCGTTGGCCCGCTCGGTTGCGAAGGCTTACTTTCGCCTGTTCCTTAACTCGAACTACGCGCAGCCTGGGGCTGAAGAGACCTTGCGGCTGTTGGAAGGTCGTTTTTTGTTGGGGCTGGTGAGCAATGGATATAAAGATGCGCAGCGGGGTCGTCTGGAAGCCGCGGGTTTGACCCAATACTTCCCCACGATTATCGTCTCCGAGGAGGTCGGTTACGAAAAGCCGGATCCCCGGATTTTTCAAATAGCCCTTTCGGAAATGCGCGTGACGTCTTGCGATACTATTTACGTTGGAGATTCAATCGAGCACGACTACAAAGGAGCCCTGGCTGCCGGCATTGACTTTTGTCATTATGATCCGAGCAAACTGAAGCCTGAGCTTGACCCGGAACCTGTATTAAGAATAGGGACGCTTCGGGAGCTGATCGACCGTATTTAAATGGTGGGAGAGGTCCAGCTGGTGAGAGCACCAGAGATTTTGGAAACGGATCGCCTGCGCTTGCGCCGGCCGCTGATGGAGGATGCAGCGGTGATTTTCGCTCAGTACGCGCAGGATCAGGATGTGACAAGATATTTGACGTGGCGGCCTCACCGCACGATCGAAGAGACATATGAATTTTTGCGGGATTGCCCGGCGGGTTGGGAAGCAGGGAAATTGTTCCAGTGGGGTATCGTGCGAAAACAAGACGGGCAGTTCCTTGGAATGATCGCTGTCCGGGTAGATGGGCACAAGTGGGAGCTGGGGTATGTGTTGGCGCGAACCTATTGGGGCAACGGTTATATGACAGAGGCGGTTAAGGGCGTTATCGACTGGGCCTTGAAGCAACCTGGCATTTATCGCGTTTGGGCGGTTTGCGACATTGAGAACGCCGCTTCAGCCCGCGTTCTGGAGAAAGCGGGAATGGAGCGGGAAGGTCTTCTCCGGCGCTGGAGCATACACCCGAACGTGAGCGATGAGCCGAGAGACTCTTACTGCTACGCAATCACTAAAGGCTGCTAGCCTCGGTTTATCTCCCTGTCTCTGAATGACGAGTTGTCGAGAGTACTTCTTGTCAAGACTCCTGAAAATCGAATGAAAAGGCTACCGCTGACAATCGGCATCGTGGGAGCGGGACCGGCGGGTCTGTATTTTGCCCTTCTGATGAAGAAAAGTAATCCGGCCCACCGGATAACGATTGTCGAGCAGAACCCCGCCCATCTTACCTACGGTTGGGGCGTGGTCTTTTCCGGCCGCGCGCTGTCTTTTTTGCGCAGTATGGACGTCGACTCTTACGGTGAAATCGAAGGCCAGATGCAGAAGTGGGATGATCAGACGATCATTCACAAGAATGAAGCCGTCCGCATTGACGGCAGCGTGTATTCCGGAATTGCTCGGATTGCGCTGCTCAATATTCTCCAGCGCCACTGCCGCCGCGTGGGCGTAGAAATACGGTTCGAAGAGCGGATAAACGATCTTGATCTCTTCAGTGGTTATCACCTCATCGTGGGAGCCGACGGTGTCAATAGCACCGTGCGCGCTCAGCTTGCAGAATTCTTCCAGCCCCGCATTAGCTTTTTATCCAACAAGTACATCTGGTACGGAACTCATCAGCTTTTCGACACGTTGTCCCTCATTTTCAGGGAATACCGGAACGGCTGCTATGTCGGCCATTGCTACCGTTACAGCGACTCGCTCAGTACCTTTATCGTGGAATGCGATGAGGCGACCTGGGAACGGGCTGGTTTTGCCCGGATGGGCGAACAGGAGAGCAAAGCTTATTGCGAGGAAATCTTTAGGGCGGATCTGAAGGGGCATTCTTTGCTGTCGAATAAGGCGGCCTGGCTGAATTTCAAGGCGGTGGTGAACCAGAACTGGCGCTATGACAATGTGGTGCTTCTGGGAGATGCGCTGCGTACGGTGCATTTTTCCATTGGCTCGGGAACCAGAATGGCACTAGAAGACGCTATTGCCGTATACCGGGCCTTTGAAGAACATCCGGAAGTGGACGAGGCCCTTAAGGCTTTTGAGGAGCGTCACCGGCCGAACGTTGACAGACTTCTGAGTATCGCGCGCCGTAGCTACGACTGGTACGAGAATTTTCATTGCAAGATGGGCATGGACGCGATGGGGCTCGCTTACGACTATATGATGCGCAGCGGGCGGATAGACTTCGCCGCCTTGAAGCAGAGAGCGCCACGCTTTTCGGCGAGCTATGAAGCGTGGGCGCAACGCACCGGCCAGGACAAAAGGGTTTAGCGGCGAAGAGAGGACGACGACCGGGATCGCCGGTCCGTCCGGCCCCGAGGCTCTAGAATTCACTCTCCGGATTAGCGCCAACCCGGAGTTCAATTTGATTACTTCGTTAATGCCAGCCGGGAGCTTGAGAAGTTTCCTGGCCTCGAGGATCTGTGGCGACGCTGGGTGCAGACGAAATGGGTGGGGCCTTTAGGATCAGTCGATTGTTCGGAGGCGTGGACAATCTCGGCTCAACCCTTAAAGAGATCCAGAAGCGAATCTATTCGGAGTCCCAAACAGCATCATGAAAATGTCTCAAACCCGCGAGTCCTTAGGTAGCGACATCTGGTATGCCTGCGATATCCTGCGCCGCGACAACAACTGCGGCGGTATCATGGAGTTGTGGAGCACCTCGCCTGGCTCCTGTTTCTGCGTTTCCTGGACGCGCAGGACGAAGAATGGGAAACCCAGGCGAAGCTGAAAAAGGAACAATACCGAAGGATTTTGGATAAGGAACTCCGCTGGAGCGCTTGGGCGACAAAAGACTGGCCTGCTGAAGACCTCGTCGCCTTCATCCACGGGAAGCTTATCCCTTATCTCCAGACCCTCGGCGGAGATCCCTTTCGTGAGACCATCAGAAGCGTATTTGCCGAGCGAAACGTCATCGTCTGCGCCTCGGGTTACAACCTTAAGGACGTGCTTGAGGTCATCAACGGAATCGACTTTCACAGCCAGGACGACATCTTCACAGTCTCAGAGGTCTACGAAGAGTTGCTCCGCCGATTGGGAAGCGAGAACCGTCTCGCCGGAGAATTCTATACACCGAGGGCCGTCATTCGCTTCATCATCGAAGTTATCAATCCGACAATAGGCGAGACCGTTTATGATCCCGCCTGCGGCACATGCGGCAGAATTTCCCGGTCCTGGCTCAGGCGACGGAGCTCCTCTTTGTCCAGCACATCATGAAAAAGCTCAAAGCCCGAGACGGGGCCCGCTGCGGGATGGTTGTGCCGGAGGGCACACTCTTCCGAACCGGAGCCTTTGCCGACGTTAAGCGCGACCTTTTGGATCAGTTCAATCTTCACACCGTTGTCAGCCTCCCACCCGGCACCTTCGCCCCATATTCTGATGAGAAGACCGCTCTTCTGTTCTTCCAACGGCCTGGACCAACAAAGGAAGTCTGGTACTACGAACTTCCTCTCCCAGAAGGGCTCAAAAAATTCAGCAAAGGCAGTCCCATTCAGGACCAGCACTTCGACGAGGTGAAGCAGCTTTGGAAAACCTGGGACGCCTACAGGAAAGGCCAAGGCAATAAGCCCGATTCCACAGAGCGGTCCTGGATCGTTCCAGCCGAGGAGATTAAATCAAAAGGCTACGACCTGACAGCCCGCAACCCGAACCGTCCCGAAGGCGAACGGTTGCCGCCTCCTATGGAGATTGTTGCCAGCCTGATGGAAAAAGAGCGGGAGATATTGAGCATTGTCGAAGAGCTGGATGAGATGCTGAGTAACAGCAGTCTAAAGGGGGAAAGTGATCGTAGCAAGTAGTCTTTAACTGCTTTCTAATGCGCCTTGACGCTATCCTATTGACAGTGCCAGAATGACTGAGCAAGAACCCGCATCCAAGCCGATCGTCTTCACTACGCATGCTCGGCAGCGCATGAGAGAGCGGGGCGCTCGTGAAGACGACGTCAGGGAGGCGATTCGAATCGGCCAGCGGGAAACGGCTCACAGAGGGCTGGTTCTTTACAGGCTCAACGTGGAGTTTAATCGTGAGTGGGACGGTCGCTATTATGGCGTGCAACAGGTCGCTCCAGTCGTCGCGGAGGAGAAGGACCGGTTTGTCGTGGTGACGGTATACACATTTTACTTTCAGGAGGGCGAGAAGGCGTGAAGATCACATACGACAAAGAAGCCGATGCCATGTATATCCGGCTGTTGGAAGGTCAGTATCAGTGTCGAGTTGTCCGTTTGACCGATGATATCGCGTTGGATTTTGCGGCAGGCGAAAAGCTCGTCGGAATCGAGATCCTTGGCGCAAGTCGTCTATTCGAGAAGCCGGAAGTGCCCGTCATTGAGCTGAAGGACGTGCTGGCGAAGGTGGCTCCGGCATAAGAGGTTTCCTACATGAGCCGACCACCGCGCTGGAGCGGAGTAAGAAATGGAGCCTGAGATCCAAGCTATTTCAGCGAGTTGCTCTGGCCAAAGATATTCCGGACAAGAAGCTCAAGCAAGGAGATCTGGCAAGAGTCGTTGAGTGTCTTACATCGAAAAAAGGGCAGCCGGGGTACTCGATGGAGGTCTTTAATGCTGTTGGGGATACGATCGCCGTACCCGCTGTGCCAGAATCCTTTCTTCAAGAGCTCACACCCGATGAAATCCTCCACGTCAGACCCCTCGCTGAATCCAGATAACTTTCTGCTCTCGGGCGAAGGCCAGGTAGAAATCGAATTATCTATGAAGATTAAAGGAATGGATTGGATGGACTGGGTTCATCACATTCGAGAAGAAGCCTTGGAACAGCACACAAATGACCGACGCACACTCTCCCAATATCTCAAAACCATTGAGAAGGAAGAAGCACCATCTGAGGAACAAGCCCGGGCCGGGCTTCGGAAGAAAGGAAAAAGATGACCGAAAGCTGCAACAAACTGCCGCCGGCAATCCGAACCGTCCAAAAGGCGAGCGGCTGCCGCCCCCCGGTGGAAATCGTCGCAAGCGTGATCGAAAAAGAGAGAGAGAAATTTCGAGCATCATCGAAGAGGTGGACGAGATTCTCAACAACAATAAGGAAGCTCCAGAATGAAAGAAGGTTCCTCGAAGCTTCCTGATGGTTGGAAGTGCGTGACCCTGAAAGATGTCACATTGGACGCTTACAGTGGGTGGACCCCTTCAACGAAGCAGCCCCGGTTTTGGCATGGCTCAGTACCGTGGACGACGAGTGCCGTATTAACGGTTTGCTTCTTGATGCCGGCATGAAACACATCACGAAGCGAGCCTCTGAGCGCAGTTCCACCAGATTGGTTCCCCAGGACAACTTGATTGTCGCAACACGTGTAGGCGTCGGAAAAATTACCATAAACAAGATCGATGTCGCCATAAGCCAGGATCTGACCGCCCTAATAGTAGACAAGACTCAGGCAGAGGCCAAATACCTGGCGTATCTTTATCTGGCGCCACGTGCCCAGGAACGACTGTCATCCATAACGAGAGGAACAACGATCAAGGGGATTACCCGAGACGACTTGTTGAATCTAAAGATCCCCCTCGCTCCCCGCGATGAGCTACGGCGGATCGTGGCGAAGATCGAGGCGCTGTTTGATCGCATCCGCGAAGCCAAACGCCTGCGGGCGGAAACATCTACGGATACAGATATCTTGATGCCTTCCGCACTCGCCGATGTGTTTAAGGATCTCACCTCTTCATGGCCAGTTAGCACGATCAAGGAACTGCAGGCCGATGGCAAACTCCAAATTTATGGAGGGGGAACGCCGTCTAAGAAAAACGCTGTTTTCTGGACGGGGACATTGCCCTGGGTTTCACCGAAAGACATGAAGCGCTGGGAAATTGGCGACACCGAAGACCACATTTCTGCTGAGGCTGTTAGAGCGTCAAGTGTTAAGCTTTTGCCGGCGGGAGCTGTTTTGATTGTAGTACGAGGGATGATTCTGGAAAGAGCGTGGCCTATTGCCATAGCTCGTGTCCAGCTAACTAAACCAGGACATGAAAGGTTTACTTCCGTCTAACGGCGTACTGCCGGAGTTTCTGGCATACGCACTTAAGTTCAGAGAGCCCGAAGTTCTTCAGAAAATCGAGACAGCCGGTCATGGAACGCGACGATTGCGGACAGCCGTTCTAGAATCATTGCAGGTGCCGGTTCCGTTGCTGTCTGAACAGGGGCGTATCGTGGAATATCTGAATCAGACAGCGGAAACCATCACCACATTACGACGATTCAAGGAGGGGAGACCCTTTGACGGAAACTATTTTGCAGCAATGGAGAGCAGCGCTTGCCATACTGCAGAAAGCGGAAAAAATAATTTTCGTGGGTTATTCATTTCCAGAATCGGATTTTCATGGGAAAAGGATGTTCCAGATATCCGCGATGGGACGACCGCGGCCATTTAAATACTGGATTGCATTGGCCCGGATGTTGACAAAAGCCAGAAGTCCAAATTCCTGAAAGCTATTTTTGGCGACGATTCAGAAATTAAATTCGTGCAGACCTTTGAACGCCTCGTGTTTGGCAAGGAACTAAAACGCTTCGTAGAAGGTAGTGGAGAATGGAAAGAGCCAATGTGCATAAGAAATGGGAACGTTCATGAAAAGCCGGCTGACAAAAACCGACGCTCGGAGGTATAGGAAACGGTGGGAAGTCGTGAACGCAGCCGAGCGGCGAGAACTTCGCGCGACTCCCGTAAAACTTAAATTCCTTCAACTGGCCGCCCTGATGGTTTCGGCAAAAAAGATGGGGTGGGTCGGCTCGCTGGCAGCGGAAGAGGCCGAGGTGCGCAATCGCTGGAATCGCCTAAGAAAGATCCTTAGTGCCTAAACGGAAAGAAGCCCTGGTCCCCCTCTTGGCAGCTTTGCGTGACGTGGTTGCGTGGCTTCAGGAGGCCCGCGTTTCGGGATTGATCATTGGTGGGGTAGCCGCGTCGCTGCTGGGGCGGCCTAGATTCACCCGAGATGTGGATGTGGTTGTGCTGCTTGATGAGAGGGAATGGGAAACCTTCCTGGCCACGGGCCGCGCTGTGGATTCACGCCCAGGATCTCTAACCATCTTGCTTTTGTCAGAAAGGCGCGTGTCTTCCTGGTGCGCCATAAGTCCAGCGGGATTGATGTGGATATTGCCATTGGGGAGCTTCCCTTCGAACGAGAGGCAATCTCTCGCGGCCTGTGGGTTGAAATCGACGGAGTCAAGCTTCCCTTGCCACGTGCCGAGGATCTTGTCGTCATGAAGGCAGTCGCGCATCGTCCCCGTGATCTGGCGGACATCGAAGCCGTGCTGGATGCCCATCCCAGGTTGAATTTGCGCCGAATACGCCGTTGGGTGAGCGAGTTTGCAGTTGCGTTGGATATGCCTGACATCCTCAAAGATTTGGAAAACATCCTGAGACGGAGGCGAAGGCGGAGAGAGTGAAATGAGGGTGGGCTCGCTTTTGCTGGCCCGCTGATGACGGATACTTGAGTCTAAATTCGCTACTGCTTTCATCGTTGACGGAGTCTCTTCGAAGGCCATGACGGGAAGCCTCTATCGGTCGTTGCGGTGTGAATAGCGAAAAGGGGGAACGAATGAGCGAACAAGAAATCTCGCTCCGGGACTGGGCGGCGCTTTACCAAGCGGCCATCGAGTTCAGGGATTTGGGGTGCTGGGAGTGGATGAACGATAGCGATCTATTCGGAGTCGAAAACCCCGAGACGGGAGAGATCGGGTATTGCTGCGTTCTGGGCCAGGCAGGTGATGTTTTGGCCCTGAACGTTTATCCAGGCTCCGAAGGGCTCGCCAGTTACTGGAGCCTTTATGAGGCGCGTCAGTCTGTCCCTTTGCTGGACGAAGTGCGCCTGGCGAGGATTCAGCGGGGCAAATTCCCGCGCAGGGCAACCTGGTATGCCTCGTGCGTTGTTCTGCCTATGGTGATCGAGGAAGGCGAGCGGCCGTATTATCCGTGGAGTTTTCCGGTCCTTAGCGACGAAGGCATTGTTCTTGGGATGGATCTTTTTAAGCCTGGGGAGGTCGAGCATGCGCTAAGCGATAAATTCCTGGACCTTTTGGAGAAACTGAAGTGCCTGCCGGAGCTCCTGTTCATCGCCAACGAAGAGGCCTTCCAGATCCTCGAACCGATGGCCGGGAAGCTCGGTTTTCGAATCAAGCAAGCCGACCGATTGCCAGTGATAGAAGCGTTTCTCAGGAAGATGGAAGAGTTTATGGGACGTCGATAGGGAGCTACCCTGACAGGTTGCTGATAGAGCATAAACGTGGATGGCATGATCCCTTTTTCCAGGTACGGGTTTTTAATTTCTTGGTAAAATACGGGAATTTTCCGGATCAGAATTAGGAAAGATGAGAGGCGTGCTAGTTTGAATATTGTGTTTGATCTCGGAGGCGTCGTTTTTTCGTGGGAACCTGAGGCGCTCATCGCGAGGGCGTCTGCAGATCCGATGGTGCGAGCCGTTGTGCGTTCGGAAATTTTCGGACATGCCGATTGGCTCGCGCTTGATCGCGGTACGCTGTCTTACCAGGACGCCATCGCGCGCGCCGCGGGGCGAACCGGCCTCACGGTGTCACAGGTGGCCGAAATCCTCGGCCAGGTGCCACCCGCATTGGTTCCCATTCCAGAGACGGTTGAATTATTGTATCGACTCAAGGCGAGTATGCATAAAATGTTTTGTCTTTCAAACATGGCTGCCGCTTCAATCCAGCATATCGAAAAAGCGTACTCATTCTGGGATGTTTTTGAGGGGAGGGTCATCTCATGCCGGGTTCATTTTATAAAGCCCGAACCCGAGATTTACGCGCATCTCTTAAAGAGGTATGGGTTGAACGCAGCCGAGACGGTTTTCATAGATGACATTGAGGCTAATTTGGCCGCGGCGGCCAAATGGGGTATGCAGACGATCAAATTTGAGGATCCGTTGCAGTGTGAGGACCGATTGAAGCTTCTGGGGTTTCTTTAAGCAAGCTTCGATGTCCGAGATCCTCGTCATTAACGTCTGAGTCAGACATGGACTTAAGCATTTGCCCGGTTACCCTGTCCGATATTCCGGCCCTGTTGCGCTTGATACGGCAACTTGCACAGTTCGAAAAGCTGGACCATGAAGTCACTGCGACGGAAGAGCGACTGCGTGAGTCGCTCTTCAGGGAACCAATAACGACAGAGGCAATTATTGCCCGGCTAAGTGAGGAGCCGGTAGGCTACGCGCTCTACTTCCAAAACTTTTCCACCTTTCTTGCGCGTCCGGGGCTTTATCTCGAAGATCTTTTTGTTGTTCCGACTCACCGGGGTCGCGGAATTGGCCGGAAGCTGCTGGCTTACGTGGCCCACCTGGCTGTAAGTCGGGACTGTGGCCGCCTCGAATGGGCGGTTCTGGATTGGAATACCAGGGCCATTCGGTTCTACGAGCGGCTTGGCGCGAAGACTATGTCGGAATGGACCGTTTATCGGATGGCCGGAGCGGCGCTTCGGAAATTAGCCGAGGAGTAGTGACCTGCAGCCGATTCGGTTATGGGGAAGTTTCATCTCACAGGGAACGTTTGAAAACTACGGTACGAAAAAATCCAGCCTGGAAGATCGGAATACCGTATGGTCTCGGCATCCTGCTGCATCTGGTTTATTGGATCATCACCGGCGGGGCCGAGGCGATGCTGGGAATTGCTGTTCTTACGGTTTGGGGTGGATTGTGGGTTTATGCCGCATGGCAATCGCAGATCGAAGCCGAAAGCCTGGCGCGGTTGGCGCCTTACCGGAGGCCCGGACCTGGCCGAGCCGTAGTTTTAGGAAGAGCGAAGGAGCATGTATTTTCCCGCCCCGGTTTTCTGCTGATTACGCAGGACCAATTGCTTTGGTGTCCCCGAAACCGGCTCGGTAGTTTGAAGCCAGGAGAGACAATGGACGTTTCCTACCTGACCGCAGTCAGTTCCTGTCGGAAGGTGGCATCTCTCGTCGAAGTCTCAGGCTTTCAGCACGTGGCCGGTCTGTTCGGGGGAGACCGGCTCGAAATCAGACTCCGAGATGGAAGGCGCCGACACTTGCGATTATACAGTCCGGAGGGAGCGGCGCTGTTACTTGAGGCATTCTCGGAAAGCGTCTAAGGAGATCGTTTTGCGCTTGCTAGTCTACGGCTTTGGTCCTTACGCGCCGTTCAAGCAAAACATTACAGAGAAAATCGTTAGAAAGCTCCCGAAACTTCCGGGAATGAGAAAGATAGTCTTCCCGGTCCGGTTCGAGAGGAAACAGTTCATAGAGCGGGTGGAGAAGTATCAACCGGAAATTATCGTTGGCATCGGGCAGAGTTCCAGACGGCGGCGGTTGAGCATCGAGAGAAGGGCCGTTAACCGAATGCGAGCGCGTAAAGGCGGGAAGGCCAGAAGCATCCGCAAGGGCGGGCCAAGATCTCTGGCGACCAATCTCAAGCTCGATCGGCGGGAACTCAGAACGTCCTACAATGCCGGCGACTACGTCTGCAATTATTCGATGTATGTAATTCTCGAGCACCTGAGGCGGAAGAATCTATCTACCTACCCGATTTGGGTTTATCCATGTTCCTCACGGCCACAAGCCGGGTAAAGCGCGGCGGTTTGTGCTCCGAATGTTAACCCGGTTAATCGAACAATCGTAAGTGGCACCGTGACCGGCTAAAGTTCCTCCGGAGGACAGAAGAAAATGACACGTCAGCGGATTTTGACGGGTATGCGACCCACAGGGCCACTGCACCTTGGTCACTATGCGGGCGCACTGGAGAACTGGCTCAGTCTCCAAAATCAGTACGAGTGCTATTTTCTCATTGCTGATTACCAGGCGCTCGGCGACCACATCGATGAAATTGATCGGATCCGGCAGTCCGTTTGGGACGTTGCGCTCGACTGGCTGGCGGTGGGCCTTGACCCGGATGTCGCTTCGTTCGTGATTCAGAGCTATGTTCCGGAACACGCTGAATTGACGATGTATTTAAGTATGCTCACCCCGCTCAACGACCTGCAGCGAAATCCGACTCTGAAAGCCGAAATGGCTCAGCTCGAAGCTGCAAGAGAAACTCTGACGTTGGGGTTTTTTAACTATCCGGTGAGTCAGATCGCAGACATTCTTCTGCCGAAGGCGCACCTTGTGCCTGTGGGGGAGGATCAAGTGCCTCACATTGAGTTCACACGCGAGATTGTAAGGAAGTTCAATCGAACATACGGGAACGTTTTTCCGGAGCCGCGGGCGAAGGTAGGGCGTGTGGCCCGTCTCGTTGGCATCGACGGACGCGCCAAGATGAGCAAGAGCTTGAATAACGCGATCCATCTTTCGGACGGCGCCGATGTCGTCCGCCGGAAGGTTAAGGGGATGATCACTGATATCACCGGCAAACACCCACGCCTGAAACCGACCGATCCTGGAATTGTCGAAAATAATCCGGTTTTTCTCTACCATGACGCCTTCAATACGGATTCAGCGGAACTCGAGGATCTCAAGTCCCGTTACAGGGCAGGCCGGGTGAGCGATGGAGAAGTCAAGGATCGGCTGGTCGCGGTTCTCAATGACTTTCTCGATCCCATCCGCGAGCGCAGGGCTCGCTTTGAGGGACGACGAAAAGACGTGAGGGATGCGCTTCTCAGCGGGAGCCAGCGAGAGAAGAAGCTCGCTGAGGGGACCATGCGGCAAGTGCGGGATGCAATGCGCGTCATTTACACCTGAACCGCCGAGCTCCAAACAAGTCCCATTATAATGCTGGACTTTGGGTGCCGCAGGTTATGATAAGGGAGATGACCGTATGTTGAATTCGAGCTGGCTTTGGGGCGTTGTATTTTCACTGACGGTTTCGATCGCAATGGCCCAACCCGTGGCCGGCGAAGACCGAGCCGCAGAGCCGTTCAGCGCGGAATCTCTGCGTTTGGCGGCCGATTACCTGAAGGACCGCAATGGTCACGCGATGCTGGTCTACTATCGCGATAATCTGGTTTTTGAGGAATACTTCAACGGTTGGTCCGCAGACAAGCCGCATCGATTAGCGAGCGGCACGAAAAGCTTTTCCGGAGCGATGCTCGCCGCGGCGGTCCAAGACGGATTGTTGAAGCTTGATGAAAAAGTGGTCGAGACGATCAGTGAATGGAAAGATGATTCCCGCAAATCGCAGATCACGATCCGACATCTGTTGTCGCTCACGAGCGGCATCTTCGGCGGGAGCACTCGCGAGCCCTCTCCTTCCTACGCCAGAGCCGTTATGGTCGCCGGCGCCAAGTTCTGGCCGGGGCAGCGATTTCAGTACGGACCGATTCCGTACCAGGTTTTCGGCGAGCTGATGCGGCGCAAGCTCGCGGATAAAAATGAGTCCGTCGAAGCCTATTTGAGGCGCCGCATTCTGGACCCCATTGGCTTGCAACCGTCGCGCTGGGTAAAAGACGAGGACGGCAACATCCATCTTCCCAACGGAGCGATTATGACCGCGCGGGAGTGGGCGAAGTTTGGGCTTTTGATCCGGCATCAAGGGAAGTGGCAGGATCGACAGGTTGTTCCGGCAAAGGTGCTGCAGGAATGCTTCGTCGGCACCGGGGCAAACCCGTACTACGGGATAACATTTTGGCTGGGAAGCGTTGGGCGCCCGCCGAAAGATCTCATTATGGCGAAAGGGCGCGAAACGCAGCGGCTATACATTGTTGCGGCGCTCGAGTTGGTCGTGGTCCAGTTCGCCGAAACCGACCAATTCAATGAAGGGCAGTTCTTGAAGAGGTTGTTGGTCGAATAAAGGAGCTCACAGAGCAAAGAGAAGGCGTAAGCGACGCGGCAAGTGCCGAATCGCCAGCAACTCAAAAGGAGGTCTTTATGCCTGCCCGCCTGTCCCGGTTTGTCTTTTTTGCGTTTTTATCGGCGGTCGTGCCGGTGATCATTTTTTCAGGCGTATCTCTCGCCTTTGCGCTCGACAATATCCGCGTAGCCACCGCCTCCATGACCTCTCCTTCGGTTTTGTATCTATTGGTGGCGCAGAGAGAGGGTTACTATAAAAGCGAGGGCTTGAACGTCGAACTCATCAATATGCGGGGCGAGATCTCCGTTAAAATAGCCACAGCAGGCGAAATCGATTTTTTCACCCAAGGCGGCAGCGCTCTAACAGCGGCGGTTAGGGGCATCCCCGTCAAGGTCCTCATGATCGTGGACGACAAACCGGGGTGGGATTTCATCGCCCAGCCGAACATCAGATCCATCGCTCAGCTCAAGGGCGGCACGGTGGGAATCATCTCGTTCGAAGGCTCGGTTGCGGTGGCGACGCGGGAAATTCTGCGCAAGAACAGTCTTGATCCAGCCAAGGACGTAAACTTGCTCGTCATGGGCGGCAATGATGTTCGGTACGTCGCGCTGAAAGGGAAAGCCATCCAGGCTACCCTGCTGGACCCCGCCAACAGCTACAGAGCCATAAAAGAAGGTTTCGTCAAGCTGGCTTCCGCCAGCGATTACGTGACCTATTACCTGGGAGGGGCGATCGGCACATCGCAGGACCAGATCAAGCAAGCCCCCGAGAAGATCGGCAAGTTCGTCGAGGCCAGCTTGAAAGGCTACTATTTCTATACGACCCGTAGAGAGCCCTCCATCAATTACATGATGCAATTTCTAAGAACGCGAGATCGCGATGCCGCCACAGCCATCTATGACGCCAATCTCCGGGTCATGAGCCTGGACGGCATGCCCGACGAAAAAATTCTCCATAGCTTGATCGAGGAAGCGAAAAAGATAGCGGGCGTCAAGAAAGAATTTCGCGCTGCGGATCTGTTTGATTTCAGTTTTGTGCGCAAGGCAAACGAAAGGCTCAAAGCCAACGCCTGGAGACCGTGAAAAAGAGGATAAATGGACGGGACGAGCACGATGTGAGAATCGTCGCCTCTTATCGGAACGTCGATTGGGTATCTTTCTAGCGATGCTGGCGGGCGAGGGCTCGCACAAGCCGCGGAGCGAACATTGACTTACCGGATATGAAAAGATGTGCTGCGCTATTTATCTTATTTCTGCTTCTTCCTGCCCTGCTATGGTCTCAGGCACTTCGGTATGAGTTTGACGTCCTCATTAAAGACGGCACCGTCTACGACGGCACCGGCGGCGCTCCAATCCGGGCTGACGTTGGGATCAAGGGCGACCGCATCGCGGCGATCGGCAGGCTCGAGCGAAAACACGCGAAGAGCGTTGTCAACGCGAGAGGATTGGCCGTGGCGCCGGGCTTCATCAACATGCTTTCGTGGTCGGTTGTGTCCTTGATTGTGGATGGCCGCTCGCAAAGTGAAATCCGTCAAGGAGTGACAACCCAAATTTTCGGCGAGGGAACGTCCATGGGCCCGCTCAATGAAGAGATGAAACGGCGGGCCATCGCCGGTCAGGGTGATTTCAAGTACGACATCCGTTGGACAACGCTCGCTGATTATCTGCGTTATCTTGAACAACGCGGAATCTCACCGAACGTCGCCTCTTTCATTGGCGCCGCGACGATACGCATCCACGTGCTCGGCCGGGAAGACATACAGCCCACGCCCGCGCAATTGAAAGACATGCGCGAGCTCGTACGACGCGAGATGGAGGCCGGCGCCCTTGGCATCGGCTCGGCGCTGATTTATGCGCCCGGGACCTACGCGACGACCGAGGAACTGATAGAGCTGTGTAAAGTCGCGGCAGAGTACCAGGGCAAGTACATCTCCCACATTCGCAATGAGGGCCGACGCTTGATCGAGGCGGTCGGGGAGTTGATCCGGATCAGCCGCGACGCGGGGTTGCCTGCGGAGATTCATCATCTGAAGGCGACAGGCGAGAAGAACTGGGATAAGACCGATCGAGTCGTTGCCTTGATCGAAAAGGCGCGACGGGAAGGCCTGAAGATTACGGCTAATATGTACCTCTACACAGCGGGTTCGACCGGATTAAGCTCGCGAATACCAGCGTGGGCGCATAGCGGTGGCAGTGGGGCGCTCTACAAGAGGCTCCAGGATCCTGTAACGCGCACAAGGATCAGCAAGGAGATGCGAGCGGGGGCCGCGATGTCCCGTACCCTTCTCGTCGGCTTCAGGTCAAAAAAACTTAGGCCTCTCATCGGTAAAACGCTCCAGGAAGTCGCACAGTTGCGGGGCGAAGATGAGGTCGAGACGGTCCTGAATTTGGTGCTTGAGGATCGCTCGCGCGTGCAGGCGGTCTTCTTTACGATGAGCGAGGATAGCGTTAAGAAAATCCTGCGCCAGCCATGGGTCTCGATGGGCTCCGACGGACCTTCAATGGCTCCTGAAGGGGTTTTTCTGAATTCGTCAACTCATCCACGCGCCTACGGAAACTTCGCGCGCCTTCTCGGCAACTACGTGCGAGAGGAAAAAGTGATATCGCTTCGGGAAGCCGTCCGGCGCTTGACCGGTCTCCCAGCAACCAATCTCGGCCTGGAGAAGCGCGGTTTTGTCAAAGAGGGAATGTTCGCGGACGTCGTTGTCTTCGATCCGGCGACAATCGCGGACCGAGCGACCTATGAAGACCCGCACCGGTATGCCATTGGCATGAAACATGTCTTTGTCAATGGCGTCCAGGTTCTCAAGGATGGCGAGCACACCGGCGCAAAACCCGGGCGCGCATTGTGGGGTCCGGGAAAAGTAAAATAGGCGCAATATTCAGTGCTTTCAAGGTAAATCAGAGAAGATTCTTTAAGCCTGCCTCATCGAAGCCGAGAACTTTCTTTTTCCCTTTGAGGACCACGGGTCTCTTCAGAAGGTTTTGATCCTTGAGGATCAGCTTGATGGCTTCCTCTTTCGAGGGAGGCTTTTCCTTCATGTTCTTTTCCCGGTAAAGAGGCGTGCGCGTGTTGAGAAAATCGGTGATCGGTCCGTCGCCGATGATCTCCCGCAGTTCCTTTTCAGTGAGAGGAGTTCTACCATACTCCCTCTCTTCCAGCTTCGCGCCTTTTTCCTGCAAGAAACTTCTTGCTTTACGGCAGGTCGTTCAGGTGGCCTTGTAGTAGAATTTGATCGTGTCAGCCATGAGTATCCTCGTTGCCGCTATCTCCGCGCCCACACCCTAACCCTGAAG
>JACQUW010000032.1 GCA_016210115.1 Deltaproteobacteria bacterium
CCGTGGGCGGGCGTAATTCAGCGGTAGAATGCCAGCTTCCCAAGCTGGACGTCACGGGTTCGATCCCCGTCGCCCGCTCCAAATTCTTCAAATTCCTAATCGATTCGCACGTTGAACAGCCCCCCACCACCTCGGCACCCGTCCCGGAATCTCAATGGACACGGACTTGGGTGGTTGGTTCACATCACTGGGCGTTTTTACGCGTGCTTCCCGGATTGACGTTGACATAAGACCCCTTGTCGACTATTGTCCGCTCCAAACTTGGTGATCAGGTGCCAGCCCGCGTTTCATGTGATCCCCGTCGTCCCAGAGGCCAGCACATGGTCAAATTCTGAGGTTCTGCGTCGCTGCATCTCGAGAGGAAATTCCTATCAGCGCTCTTCCTGGATACGATGAGAATACCGCAGCGCGGCTCTCCCACCCTTTTCCCGTTCTCTCCGCCCAGCCCATCCGCCTCTCCACCCCGAAGGAAGCCGCGGCCGCTACGGATTTGCATGGTTGCTTCGGGGTCCAACGAGAACTATAAGCAGACCTGCAACTTCGAAAAAACACCCTGCCAGGACCGGGCAATACTGGTGAAGACTCATCGTAAGCGAGCGCCAGGCGGACTGCTTCGCGACAAGAACACACAAATCGCATGAGGTCGCACGAACGCGCGCGCGCTCTCTGGCGGGCCCCCATTTTGATCTGGGACGTTCTGGTCCGCGGGCGCTATGACTTCATCTATGATCAGATGCCCATGCGCGCGAGCTGCATGTCCTGGGTTAAACGCCGCAACCTCTTCCAGTCAGGTGCCAACCTCCTCTACCGGCGTCTCCATCCATGGAGCATGCCGCTCCACATGCAGATCGAGCTGACGAACTACTGCAATCTGAGGTGCCCGGTCTGCCCTACCGGGTCCAGGTCCGTGAATCGCCTGCCCCGGGCCATGGAAGTCAGGCTATTCGAGCGGTTGCTTGATGAGGTTGGTCCCTATCTGTTAACCACATCCTTGTGGGCCTGGGGGGAGCCTCTGTTGCACCCGCGCTTGCGGGAGATCCTCCGCGCCGCACGGAAGTACGACGTGGTGACACTGCTCTCCACGAACGGGCAGCCGCTCGCCAGGGACGGGATTATCGAGGCCCTCGCCGATGAACCGCCGCACTATCTCATCGTTGCAATCGACGGCCTGCAGAACGAAACAAACTCCATATATCGGGTAGGCGGGACGATCGAACCTATTCTGGAGGGCGTGAGGAGGCTCGCCGCAGTCAAGCGCGAGCGAGGCCTCGATCGGCCGGTGCTGAATATGCGCTACATCGTCATGAAGCACAACCACCACGAAGTGCCGCGGCTGGACGAATTCGCGCGCCGAAACGGGTTTGAGCTGCTCACCATACGCAATATGTTTACGATCGAATCCACAACTACACCCGAGGTGCGCGAACGCATGGCGCCGGACACCGATGTCTGGGCCGGATGTGGCCATGAGTTCGGCGGAAACGCTCCCCGGGGCAGCTTCATCTGCCAGGAACCGTTCTGGTTCCCGACGGTGTTTGCCGACGGAACCGTCGTTCTTTGCGAGCAGGACTACAACGCCGAGCTCGCCCTGGGCCGGATCTCGGAAAATGTCTCCTTCGTGGATCTCTGGTACAGCGAGCGCGCCGCGCAACTCCGCAAGACTATTCGAGACGGGATGCAAAAGGTGAGTTTCTGCCGCAAGTGCCCCTATCTCGATCGCCCGATCACCGATTTCAACGTCGAAGCCCGCTCCGTGACCCAAGACCGCAGGCCAGACCACGCTGACGGCGGTGGCGTCTGAGCGGCGCTCCGAAGGAGGTCCCGTTGGCCAATCCAACAACAACGATCCGGTTGGGCATCATCGGCTGCGGTAAGGTTGCTTGGGAGCGTCACCTTCCGGCGCTGCTGCGACTGCCGGAGATCCGCGTGGTGGCAACCGTCGATCCTATCACAGCCCGGAGCAACGCACTCGGGGAGAGGTTTGGCGCCCAACATCGCCTCAGTGACTACCGCGCGCTGCTGGAACTGCCGGGGATCGACGCGGTGGCCGTTCTCACCCCCACCGCGTCCCACGCCGAGATCGGTGTCGCTGCACTCGACGCTGGAAAACACCTCCTCATGGAAAAACCGGTAGCTCTGAGCCTCGCCGGGTGCGACCAGTTGATCGAGCGGGCCGTGCGCTCGCCCTCGAAAGTGGTGGTTGGTTTCAACCTGCGGTGGCATCGCCTGGTGCGCCGCGCACGCGCCTTCCTGGATAGCGGCGCTCTGGGACGGATCAAGGTGATTCGCTGCGCATATACACACGACCGGACGGGCGAGACGGCGCCTGACTGGCACTGCAAGCTAGAACTCGGCGGCGGAGTCACCTTAAACGAGGCCGTCCATCACTTTGACCTGTGGCGATACTTGACCGGGAGCGACGTCGACCAGGTCTTCTCCTACGGAAATCCGTCTCAGTATTACGAGGAAGAGACCTGCGTCATCAACGGCCGCATGTCGGACGGAGCTCTCGCAACCGGTGTCTTCACTCTCAGGACCGCTCCCAACAGCGAGGTGGAAATCTACGGGGAACTCGGCCGGCTGTACCTGTCGCTATACCGCTTCGACGGACTGGAGTTCTACCCGCATTCGATATATGGCGGCAACTTCATGGACAGACTGAAGAAAACCCTCGCCGCAATCGCCAGCCTCCCGGAGGCGGTTCCGATCCTGCGCCGCGGAGGAGACTTTCAGGCGACTTTCTTCGGCCTGTGGCGGCACTTCGTCGACTGCATTCTGCTCGACCGGCCGTCCCAGTCCACATTGGAGGACGGAAAGGCCAGTCTGCGGGTCGCCCTGGCGGCGATCAAATCGTTCCGCTCCGGTCGGCCGGTCGGGGTCCTGACAGCAGGCTCACGGGAAAGCAAACCCTTGGACGGATGATGGACACCATCGACTTCTCCATCATCGTTCCCGCCTGCAACCGGCCGTCCCAGTTGGACGCCTGCCTCGCCGCGATCTCGGAAATCGACTATCCGCGCGCGCGCTTCGAGGTCGTGGTCGTGGATGACGGCAGCGAGACGTCCTTCGAAACGGTTGTCGGACCGCACCGTGCGCACCTTCAGATCATGCTCCTCAGACAGCCCCGCGGCGGTCCTGCCCGGGCTCGCAACCGCGGTGCCGCGGCGGCCCGGGGCCGCTTTCTTGCCTTCACCGACGATGACTGCACGCCGGCGCCGGACTGGCTCGCCAACCTCGCAGCAAACCTGGACGGCGGGCCCAATCAGGTGGTCGGCGGCCGCACCGTTAACGCGCTGCCGGACAATGTGTGCGCCGCGGCCAGCCAATTGCTCATCGATTATCTTTACTACTACTTCAATGGCGGCTCGAACAAGATGTGGTTCGTCGCCTCCTGCAACCTTGCCCTTCCTGCCGGGGTCTATCGCTCGGTGGGTGGGTTCGACCCCTCCTATCCTCGGGCTGCCGCCGAGGACCGTGACCTCTGCGATCGGTTGCGGCTTCGCGGCTATTCAATGACGTACGCCGCCGATTCCGTTGTCTACCATCGGCATCCGCTGACGCTGTCCTCCTTCTGGTGGCAGCACTTCGCATATGGCCGGGGCGCTCATCGGTTCTGGCGGGCCCACCGCCAGCGTTCCGGCGAAGACATCCGCATCGAGCCGCTCCGCTTCTATGCGGGCATTGTGCTTCATCCTTTCAGGCGGGACGACATCCGCCGGCCCGTGTGCGTCTCCGCGTTGTTGTTTGTTAGCCAGGTTGCTAACGGTCTTGGCTTCTTCTGGGAATGGGCGCTTCAGAAGACGCGCCGGGCGCCGTTGTAATAGCCGACCCGAATTTATCGTCGGCGGTCCGCGAAGCGGGCCAACGTTGCTGCGCCACCTGCTACGCGCGCACGAAAGCGTCACTGCTCCGCAAAATCGCGCTTTGTTCTACCGTGCCTATGGTGCTGACGGTGAAGACTGCGTACTTACATTTCCCAGTGGTGAGAAGGAGCCGTTGTTGTCCAGAGGGTGAGGGATACTAAGGGCAAGGATGTTCAGGGTCGGAACGTTTGCCTTTATCGGGAGCTTCCATCGAGCTTGACAGCCCTTCGCCATGTGATATTCGTCGCTCGTAACAAGCCTCCCTAAGCATTGAAAAGGCTTCTGATGAGGAGATGAACATTTTGGCAAAGATCCCATAGCAGAAAGTTAGAGCAAGCGTCCGCGATTGCTGGGTCTGGAATCCAAAGGAAGGAGGGAAAAGGTATGCCGATCATCACAATTTACCGAGGTGCATTCACGGCCGGCGAAGAGATCGCAAACGGTGTTGCCGAAGCTCTGGGTTACCGATGCGTAAGCCGGGAGGTGCTCATTGAAGCTAGTCGAAGTTACGGCATATCCGAGGCCAAGCTCAATGAAGTGATTGAAAAAGACCCTCACTGGTGGGAGCGCTGGTTGCAGAATATGCGCCCTTATCGGGTTGCCCTCCAAGCGGCAATGTCTGAGGTTGCGCAAGGAGGTAACATCGTCTACCACGGACACATCGGCCATGAGCTTTTACCGGGGATCCGCCATGTGCTGAAGGTGATGCTAATGGCCCCTCTAGAATTCCGCATCAAGCAGGTTCAGTCCCAACAAGGGCTTGACGAGGCGAAGGCACGGCGCTACATCGACCGCGTGGACGAAGCCCGTACTCGGAGGCTCGTGGCGCTGTTCGGGACCGACTGGCGGGACATAACTCGATACGATCTGGCTCTCAATGTGGCCCAACTGGGGATAGAAGACGCCACACGGGTCATTGTTGAGGCTGCGCGGTTGGAACGGTATCAGCCCACCGCCGCCTCTGAGCAGGATTTTGAAGATTTATCGCTTGCTAGCCGGGTACAGGTCGCACTGGTAAAATCTTCGAGATTCCGCAATTTAGGAATCACGGTGCGGGCAGAGAAAGGAAAAGCTCACGTATCAGGAGTCTTCGCGCATTCGGTGCCAGAGGAGGAAATCGTACAGCTAATCAAGGGTGTCCCAGGGGTCAGTACCGTGGTAACTGACTTTACGTTCCTTCCTGTTGATCTGGGCGAAGGCTACTACTGAAAGACAACCGGGTCTTCGATTGGCACAGGCGTTCGAAGTCCCAGAAATCTCTCCCCAACCTGAGCACAGGCAAGCGGGGTGTTGGACCAACTTGGCCAGTGGGTAGCGCGTCGGGTGCGAGCCTATAGGGCCAAGCGCTCGCCCTAGAAGCCTTGGTTCGCCCCTGATCCGTGGAAGGGATTCTACTCCCGCCTCCCTTGGCCATGAGACTCCGAGACTAATAGCCAACTGCCTGGGCAAAAGAAGTGTGACTCTCTCTCCATAACGAATAGCCCGTCAGCAGGTCTCCATGTCAGGACTGACCAGTTGGTCAATCTTGTCTCTAAGGTTTTTCATTCGATTAATCCAAGTTATCAAAGAACTTATGGCTGTTTCTTCAAGATAGCGCGTGTCAATTCTGGCTAAGTATTAGGGAGCCGGCATCTCATTAACGCATCCGTCTATACTTGCTCACAATATAAATTCAATGATTGTCCAAGAGATCGGGTCGATTTTCTTTCGTGCCCGAAGTGGCATGAGGGTTGCTCGCAGAACCCTGGCATCCCGGCGATGAATCTCAATGTCGTATCTGGAAACGCAGCAGTGGTACGTAGTTTATTCCAAGCCTCGCAGAGAGGAATCTGCGGAGCTGTATCTACGGCTAAAAGGTTTGGAGGTTTTCTTTCCCCGGCTTTGTTTGCCGGAATCAGTCTCAAAGCAAGGACGCATCGTTCCCCTTTTCTCTAATTATCTCTTTGTCCGAATGAATATTTCTAAGGATTACTACTGCGTGCTTTGGTCGCCCGGAGTTAAACGCATCGTCAGCTTTAATGGTAATCCTTCGCCGCTCGACGAGCAGGTTGTCTTGTTCTTAAGGGAACGAGCAAATTCAGACGGGATTATAATGGCACGCGCTAGTTTGAAGGTCCGACAACAAATCAAGATAAGCGGCGGTCCTCTCGATGGGCTTGTCGGAATTATTCAGGAACCACTCAATGGCAAGGAGCGAATAAAAGTGCTTTTGCAGTTGTTGAATCGCCAAGTCACGGTAGAGCTGCCGCTCCAGTTTGTCAAGTCTGAGTGGACTGTATAACGGACGAACGCTAGTCAAAACAAAAGCTTCCATTCCCGCGAGGAGGGCAGCAGATCCTAACGGCGGAGCTATATCACAAGCATAAGGCTGCTCTAGCGACGCCTTCGAAGGCCCTTTCAACGTTTCCGGCTGCTATCAACACGGGCAAATTCTCGCCCGTCCGTATTATGACGCCACTCCTTAAAGCTGATTTTAAACAAGACATTTTGCTGAGCCCGAAGATCGGTAAGTGTTTAGCCGCCTTCTGAGGTTAAATTTGCATATAACCACCGGAGGTATTCCGTGAGCACATCAGCGGGACTGGATCTCGCCAAGGCACTGAACGTATTCCACCGGCGGAAGGGGATCATCGCTGCTGTTTTGCTCGGGTCGGTTTCCGTAGCGATTTATTTGGCTGCAAGTTTGCCCAACGTCTACCGATCAAACACGGTGATCCTGATCATGCCCCAAAGACTTCCCCCCTCCTACATCCATTCAACGATGACGTCGAGTATCCAACAGCGGATACGCGCGATTACCCGGCAAATCTTGAGCCGTACCAGCCTGGAGAAAATCATCAAAGAATTCGACCTTTACCCAAACAGTGGGGAGACGGGTATGGAGAGCAGGGTGGCGCAACTAAAGAGAAGGATCCAGATCGATATCCGCCGTGAAGACGCCTTTGAACTTTCATTCGAAGCCAACAGTCCCGACCAGGCGATGCAAGTAACAACGCGGCTCGCCTCGCTATTTTTTACAGAAGATTCGACTGTAAGACACCAGCAAGTAACGGGAACCACCACGTACATTAATGCAGAGGCTAATCGATTGCGTAAAGAACTTGAGAAACAAGAGGCGGAGGTAAACCAATATAAAGCTCAATACCGATACGAGCTTCCAGACCAGCTCAATGTTAACCTCAAGACACTCGAGCAGCTTCAAGGGGAGCTTCAGAACAATACGCTCCATCTATCCTCGCTTCAGGACAGAAAGTCGAGCCTTGAGAAAGAGCTCGTCGAGGCAGAGTCAACGATCCTGGAAAGAAAGATCGGCCGGGATTTGGACGGAGAGCAGAAGGTGACACCGTGGCAACAGATCGAGAGCCGGAAGAAACAACTTGAAGCACTGCTCACTCAGTATACTGAAAAGCATCCCGACGTCATTCGTCTAAGGCAGCAGCTCAAGATCCTCGAGGCACATGGGCCGGTTGGAAACCCAGTTCACCAGTTGCTCCGCAAACAGGTTGAGAACTTAAATACAGAGATCGATTCCCTGCAGGCGAAAAAGGACAATTTGCGAAGCCAGATCTCTTTCGTGAAGGCGCGAATCGATAACACCCCGATTCGCGCAATCGAGCTTTCCAACATCAGCCGGACCTATGACATAATTTGGAAGAAATACCAAGATCTCCTGGGCAAGGCGCTTGATTCCCAACTCGCGGAAAATATGGAGAAGAGCCAGAAGGGAGAGCAATTCCACATTATCGACCCGGCCGATTTTCCCGAAACTCCAGTGCGCCCGAATCGTCCGCTCATTATCCTCATAGGTATATTGGGGGGCTTGGTTGCTGGTTTTGGTCTAGGCCTTGTTTGCGAGAATCTGGACACCTCTTTCAAGAGAAGCGACGAGCTGCATGGTTCCGTTAACCTGCCACTGCTTGCTGCCATTCCAGCTTGGAGTGTCTTGGAGCAAAGACGATCCCAACAGATGCTCTTCCTCGCTTCCGTCGGTGTCTTTGTCGCGGGGATAATCTTCATACGTTTGTTCGGCCCATTATTGTTTTGAGACCTCTAACCCGGATAATTCACGGACCGGGGTTGCTAGCCCGGATTATTCACTGCTGTGCAGTGCCTGAGGGCAAGCCTTTCCGGTCGAGGGCAATAGGCCTGTGCCTTGAGGCGGCCTTCAAACTTCCGAGCAGGAGCGGACGCCAGTGGAGCAATGAGACAGCTGGCCAAGCACCGAAGAGGTCATCGAAGCTGCACGGTCCGGTGCCCTCTCTCTGCAAGGCTCGCCCTCAGGCCACAGTGTGTCCGAACGTTTCCTCGTAGCATGAATAATCCGGCCTAGGTGAGCACATAACTGCCTTTCACAATCAATAAAGGAACAACAACAAAAACAACGAAAGCGGCGACTATGAGCAGAACTTTTGAAATCCTGAGAAGCGCAGTCGATGAAAAGGAAGGGAATGGCGCAAGATCCGGAGGCGCAGAGTGGATTCTTGGAGAACCCATTCGGGAAGCGCCGGAACCCGCATTCACGGATGGCGTGACATCGACGAAGATCGTGCTTCCTTACGCCGACGGTTGGTCTAAATCCTGGCGCGAGAGGTTGAAGGGTTTCGTTTTTGGCTGGAATCTTGGGTGCCGCCCGAACTATCGCATCGTTGCGTTAGAGAAGGGCTCGCCCTCGGCGGAACAATACAAGATCCTTCGGGAACAGGTGAAGAAGCTGCACGACCGGACTGGCGCTCGTTGTGTCTCGATCACGAGCCCCGTCAAGGCGGAGGGCAAGACGTCGGTGGCCGTCAACCTTGCTGCGGCGATAGCCCTGACCTACGAGCAGCAAGTTCTCCTCATTGACGGTGACCTGCGGAGCCCTGAGATCCACCGCTATTTCGGTATCCGACCGACGCCCGGTCTCGCTGACTATCTTAGCTCCAGCTCTAACGGCGACTTGATGAGTTACGTTCAAGATACCTTTCTTCCTAGCCTGCGCAGTCTCCCGGCGGGCGGTCGGTCGGACCGGCCGTCCGAACTCTTGAAGAAGGAAAAAATGAAAAATCTCATGGATGAGATCCGCGCCAGGTTGCCCGGCCACCAGATCATTGTCGATACGCCTCCCGTCCTCTCGACCCCTGATCCCTTGGTCCTGGCGAAACAGGTGGAAGGGATTATTATGGTCATTCGGGCTGGCAAAACTCCCCGCGAGTACCTTTTCAAAGCTGTCCAATCCCTCAATTCGGCTAAGGTCATGGGTATTGTTTTAAACTCTGTCGACCCTGGAATGGCCTCCAAATACTATTACTACTCAAGATAGGGCTGAACTCTGATGGTGAAGGCACTTGACGGCGATTCACTACGCTTACTAGACTTCCTTTTCGGGCGTTATTGTCTTAACCAGCTTTTTGCTCCAGGTGTGAGGCAGTGAAAAGAGCGAGACCTGACGGCTTCTAAGAATTCTGTTTTTGGCTCTCGTCGCCGCTCTTCTGTCACGCCACTCTCGGATCCTACTGATGAAAGGTCTCCTGTTCACCTATCTGCTCAGCTACGGCGGAGCGGCGGCTTCTCTTTTTGACCCTTTCGTCGGCCTGCTGATTTATGTCTGCTTTGCCATCATCAAACCAGAGTCGATGTGGCACTGGTCGATGCCAGAGAGTGGCTACTTCAGCCGGATCATAGCGATTGCTCTCTTGACGGGCTGGGCGCTGCACGGCTTCGGCCACTGGCAGCTCGGGAAAGCGCGTGGGATCGTTATCGCCCTCATTGGTTTCGCGACCTGGTCTGTAATAAGCGCCATCCATGCCCCGGACAAGGCTGTGGCGTGGAGTTTCGTTGAAGCCCAGTCGAAGATTTTCCTGCCCTTCCTTGTAGGGATGACCGTGGTCGATTCAGTGCAGAAGCTTAAACAGCTCGCCTGGGTTATCGTCCTGAGCCACGGTTATGTCGCCTATGAATTTAACCTCAGCTACTATGACAATTTCAATCGACTGCAAGAAATTGGCTTCGCAAATATGGACAACAACAGCTTTGCCATAGCATTGGTCACCTGTGTGGGACTCGCTTTTTTTCTCGGCCTTGGCGCGCAACGTTGGTGGCAGAAGGCGCTGGCCTTTGCATCTGCGGCGCTAATGGCACATGCCGTGATGTTTTCTTTTTCCCGCGGCGGCATGTTCGCTCTAATCATTACGGGCGCTGTGACTTTCATGTTGGTTGCAACGCAACCCAAGTATTACGTCGTGTTCGCTATCGGAATCATGGTGGCATTACGGCTGGCGGGGGCAGAAGTCCGCGAGAGGTTTTGGACAACGTTTGCTGATCCCGCAGAACGAGACCGCTCGGCCCAGAGCCGCGTCGAACTGTGGGGGGACCTTTGGGACTCAATGTTGAAACAGCCTCTTGTGGGAGCGGGACCGGACCATTGGCCCATTGAGGCCAAAAAGTACGGTTGGCCGGCCGGTAAGGAAGGCCACAGTCTCTGGCTGCAGGTCGGAGCCGAGCTCGGCGTTCCAGGTCTCCTCTTCCTGCTCCTTTTCTATACGGTTTGCATGGTACGGCTCTGGCCATTCACACGTCGGAGTTATTCCTCGAGTGACCGGTTCTTTCAGGATGCAGCTCGCATGGTTATCGCGTCTCTTGCCGGTTTTGCTGTAGCTGCTCAGTTTGTTAGTCTCGAAGGACTGGAAGTACCGTATTACATTGTCCTCATCGGAGCCGGTGCGCTGAAACTCGCCTCCGAACCCTCCCTCGTTGCCACTCCCGTGCCCGCGAAGGATACAACTCCGGGTCAGTTTGCAACGGAAACTCCAATAAGTTGAAGCAGTCCGACGTTCGGGATGGTGCGACGATTCATCGACTAACACCATGAGCAATATCGCCATTAAAGTTGAAAATCTCTCCAAGCGGTACAAAATCGGCGTGCGGCGGATTCGCCATGACACCCTGCGTGACTATCTAATGCACGGCGTTAAATCTCTCTTCGATCGCAATGGTAGAAGCTTCACAAATAATGGGCAGCCGTCCACTGCCGGCAGGCGAGCTAACGCCATCTGGGCCCTCAAGGATGTCTCTTTCGATATCAAGCATGGGGAAGTAGTCGGTTTCGTCGGTCGAAATGGTGCCGGGAAAAGCACGCTTCTTAAGATTTTATCGCGCATTACTGAACCCACCAGAGGGAGAGCTGAGATCTATGGCCGCGTTGGATCGCTTCTCGAAGTGGGAACTGGCTTTCATCCTGAACTTACAGGTCGAGAGAACATCTATCTAAATGGTGCTGTTCTTGGAATGAAGAAGGTCGAAATTCAGCGTAAATTTGATGAAATCATCGACTTTGCTGAAATAGACGGATTTGTTGACACGCCCGTGAAGCGTTACTCGAGTGGCATGTACGTGCGGCTCGCCTTTGCGGTCGCGGCTCACCTTGAACCGGAGATCCTTATCGTCGACGAGGTACTGGCAATAGGGGATGTCCAGTTTCAAAAGAAGTGTCTGGGAAAAATGGGAAACGTAGCGAAGGAAGGGCGAACAGTCCTTTTTGTAACTCATAACCTAGCAGCCGTAACGGAGCTGTGTCCATCCTCGATGCTTCTGAGACAGGGCACTCTAGTCGCCAACGGACCGACTAAGGCAGTCATTGACGACTATCTCTCTCAGCTCTCCTCAACGGCGAGCACCTTGCGGGACGGAGTGGTAAAAGAACGCAGCGGAGATGGACGCCTGCGCTTCACGGACGTCTACCTCCGCGACCAGTCCGGTAACCGTATCGACAATCCCAGCAGCGGCAGCCAAATCGATATTGCGTTGGAATTTGTAAGCGAGCGTGACTTGTCGCATGTGCAGTTCATGCTCACCCTTTACAGCCAGGCCGGAATCGCGGTCACGCACTGCAACGTTGACGCCTGCGGGGCCCGGCCGCATGTACCGAGAGGTCGAGGACAGGTCGTGTGCCGCATCCCGAAACTCCCGCTGCCTTATGGCCGCTACCGCCTGGTGATCGCGGCAAGTGATGACATGGGAATCATGGACCTGATCCCGACCGCCTGCCTATTTGACGTTGAAACGAGTAGATTTTTCACAAGACCTTTCGTTCCTCCAGCCGAGTACTCAACCGTGCTGGTAGAGCACTCATGGCAAGTCACTGCCGAAGGGGGAACGCTGTGAGTGGACAGAAATCGGCTGGTGAAGCGTAGCCCTATCTCTTAAGCGATTATTTTCGATTGCAAACAGAATAAAGACATGGAACTTATGCGCACCTGCGTTACAGTATCACCTTACAACCCTACCCGCGTGCGACTCGTTGGCCAGGTGACATACGATGATCGGCAGGTCGATCCTGAGGAATACTGGTTTGATGTTCCGGAAAAGTATGCCGACTCGCTGAGCACTACGGGAAATCCCTGGCTGGTGTGTTTGCTGCCGCTGGCGATGAGCTTGGGGGAGCCTTTACGGCTGTCCGTGCCGATCGACGGCGTGTTGTTGGAGAACGTGTCGGAACTAATGCAGCTGTGGAAATATTGGTACCCGCATCTTCGCATCATTCCGGTTGAGGCGGACCTGCTGCCGGCCGAAGCCTCGAGCACTGGTCGAAAAACGGCGGCTTTCTTTTCCGGCGGGGTCGATTCATTCTTTACGCTGCTCCGCCGTCGCGAAGCCAACCGACTGGCGGAGACGCCGCCCATTGATGAACTCTTGTCGATCTGGGGGTTCGACATTCCCCTCCACAAGCGTGCGGAGTTTCACCGGATGCTGCGAAAACTACGCGATGTGGCAGCCAACCTGCAGACACAACTGATCGACATAGCTACGAACCTCCGCGAGACCCGCCTGGGGAAGATGGTGGACTGGGCTTATATCGTTTACGGGTGCGCTCTGGCCACCGTCGGGCTCGTGCTGGAGAAACGTTATGCACGGCTATTGATCCCGTCGTGCTGGGGGTACAAAGACCTCCGCCCCTGGGGATCGCATCCCTTGACGGATCCGCTGTTATCCACGAGCCAACTGCGTATTATCTATGACGGAGCAGCGTTCGACCGGGTTCAGAAAACCGAGTTCATCGCCAACTTTGATCTTGCCCTGCGGGCGCTGCGGGTCTGCTGGAAGGAAGGATCGGACGTTAACTGTTCTGCGTGTAACAAATGCTACCGCACCATGGCGACCCTCGAAATTCTCGGTGTTCTCGACCGCTGTAGGTCCTTCGCGGAAGGGAAGTTCGACCTGACCAAGCTTGCCAGGGTTTATTGCGCGGACGATAACACCGGGTTTTTCTTCCGTGAGGTCCAGGAACTGGCTTTGCGCAAAGGCCGGTTCGACGTCGTGAAAGCAATTGATTCCAGTTTTCGCTACTCGAGAATGCTGAACTGGTTTCTGCCGCTAGTGAGATCACTTGAGCAGGCACGCTTTGTCTGGCGGTTTAAGAACCTCCTGGAGCGAGCCTTGCTGGCACGGGCCATTATCTAGAATTCATCAAGGGCGCGCTCGTTCACTGATTTGTGAACGATTGCGCATCCTCAACAACCGGCTGGCATCCCATACTAGATAGAGGCAGGCGCTCACAGTCCGGTCGGAAATTCCGAGATAGAGCGCTATGTGCAGACGGCCCGCTCCGGCACCGCTAATCATACACGTCAATGAAGCAACACATCGGAGCGATTATCTTTGCAGTTGCTTACCTAACTATTCAGGTGGCAGTTCCCATCTGGGGTCTCAGGATATCCGGGCAAAGTCGATTTTCATGGAAGATGTTTGTACGAAACGAGGACATTTCCAACTTCGTCGTTGTATACAAGGACGGAAGTTGCCGAAGCCTCGATGAGTTGAACAAGGCAACTCCCGTCGCTGTCATAATCAATCCCGTAGACGAAGCCAAATTCATTCCTCCTCACCTCTGCCGATTAAAGGGCGTTTCGTCTGTCATTATAAGACAGAGCACAGTGGAAAGACTCTACCCATGCGGTTGATCAATATATTTGCTAAGGAAATAAACTCAGGCCCGATGGGGATGCTCAGGATCGTTGTTGGTGCGGCGGCCATTGCGCAGGGATTTCTCACCTGGGAAATCATGACAACATGGTTGCTGCCCTCAACGGTTCACGGGAAAACACTGCCGTTTATCCCCGATATATCCTCTGGCGGGGTACCATTTTATGCAGCCTTGTGGATTCTTGCCGGATTAAGCTTCGCCCTCGGCATCTATACTCATGCAAGCGGGCCACTACTTTTTATCCTTATCGCTTACAAGCTGGCTCTCGGCCAAGAATTATTTTCTAATCACGAATACCTACTACTTCTGCTTACGATGCTTCTTACCGTGGGTCGGAGCGGGAGCTCATTTTCGCTCGACGCGCGCCTGAGAGGAAAGGGTCGGGAGCTTCTCAAGTATTGGCCCGTTTGGCTTATCAAGGTTCAGATATCCTTAATGTACGTTTTCACGGGCATCGCAAAAGCTTTAAGTCCAAGTTTTGTAGACGGAACAGTTTTAAGAGAAGAGCTTATTTTACCGACCATCTTTGATCGCGGATGGATTCTGCATGGGCTATCTCTAGGGGTGATTGCGGGAGAGATTGCCTTCCCGTTTTTGTTGTGGATGAAGGCCACTCGCGGGCGCGCGATATTCTTTGGAACTGCTTTTCATGTTCTAACAGTGCTCTTGATATATCAATACCGACTTCCTCTTGTTGTTTTCTGCCTTGGGACGACTTTCGCGTACGTCGTTTTCCTCGATGTGGAATGCAAATCTAAAATAGTAGCATGGGATGATTCTTGTGTGTTTTGCGCCACCTGGGTGAAATGGTTTAAAAAACTCGATTGGTTTCGCGTTCATGTCTTCATCGGCGCGAGCGATACCCAGAGCCTGAAACTCCTGGGCATTTCCACGCAAGAGGCCCGTGACGCGATTCAGTACATGGATGGCACACATAGATCCTCAGGAATAGACGGGATCAAAGACATCCTTGGCAATCTGCCGCTTACCTTTTTGTTTGCCTCGGCATTGAGCCTGCCCGGAGTACGCGCGATAGGGGACCTCTCATATCGGCTCGTGGCGCGACGCAGAATAACTTGTGCCTTAGGACGAATGGGTGAAAGTTAGGATGCTTGAAAATAGATTGCATGCCATCGAGGCTAGAGTTTGTTTGGCCCGACGATAATGGAGATCACGCAATTCCTCGTGAGGTGGTCGTGAGGACACTGAAAGCGAATGGAATGGAAATCGTAGATAAGTGTAAGCATCCGCGACGGGCGTTAAGATGAGGATTCTCATTGACCACGGTTGCGGAGACAACCTAGGCGACATTGCAATGCTGGAAGGCGCAGTCTCGAGGCTGCACCGAAGAGACCGTTCCATCACCCTGTGCGTTCGCGACCGGCCAGGGCTGCGAACGCGCCTCTGGGAATGGGACGGGATCACACCCGTTAAGCTTGATATACCCAATACACCGGAAAATGCTCCGCGCCTGCAGGCGCCCTATCTGTGGCGATACCAGGAACGGTATCGGGTCCTCTGGCAAAACAGTTGTTATGCATTGCTGAACCGGCTGATTGACCCTTGTCGCATCCGGATGGTCAACGGCCACGCCGGGGTCAGCTTAGGGGAGTTCTGCGGCAACTATGACGCGCTCTATATTACCGGAGGCGGCTATCTGGCAGAGCCTTTCGTCGATGAGTTGTGGCAGAAGTGTTGCCTCGTCTGCGCCTTCGCTGCGCAGGGGAAACCGGTCATTCTGACGGGACAACAACTGGGCCCGCTGGGTTCCGGGTGGGCGCGCGCCTTGCTCGGGAGGGGCCTACGGAAGGTCACCTTTGTCGGCTTACGGGAGCCCACAGACTCTTTGACTTTCTGCAAAGAGGCAGGACTCCCACCCGACCGCTATGGGGTAATGGGAGACGATTCTTTCGGTCTGGAACCGGCCGATTCCGTGGAGGTAGAAACGTTCCTTGCTCGGTATCATCTCAACCCCGGTCGGTTCCTGGCCGTAAACGTTCGGATTGCAGATTATGCCTCATCACACCAACACTACGTACGGCACCTCGCCGAGCTTGTGTCGAGCCTTGCGCGACGCTACGAACTGCCCGCGCTGGTGGTGCCAATTGCCCTCAACAGAGACGATAGCGACATAGTGTCCGGTTATAAACTCAAACAAGCGGTTGAGGGGGACGTTCTTCAAGTGCTCGACGAACCACGGCTGAGCCCAAGATTGGCAAAAGGTGTTTTAGGAAAAGCCTACGCAGCCATAGGCGTGTCTTATCATTTCTGTACGTTTGCCCTTACCGAGGGAGTCCCCGCCCTGTGCCTATTTGACGGTAAGTATTACCTGCAAAAAGCTCGCGGGTTGGCCGGGTTCTGGGAAAACGACCGGCTGTCGCTCCACTTAAGGGAATGCGACACGGCAACGGCTGTGGAAAAGGCGACTGCCCTCTTTGACGATACGCAATTCCGCGATGTCCTGCGCGCGCGCGCCACGACCGCCATTGAGAAGTGGAAACGCACGTTTGATCAAGTCATCCAGCATAGCCTGTTCGGCGCGCGTGAGCGAAGTAGTGTTTGTCAAACCGCTCAAGCACGCCGTCTATACCACCCTGTGAACGAAGCTATCCAGGGTCAACAACATGGGGTTTCGAAGTTGGGAGAGATTATGCGCAACACGCCACTGGTGTCTGTTGTCATCATCTTCCTGAACCGCGGCAATTTCATCCAAGAGGCTATCGAGAGCGTATTGGCGCAGACCTACGAGAATTGGGAGCTCTTGCTAATCGATGACGGTTCAACGGACTGCAGCACCGCAATCGCCAAGACGTATCGAGAGCGGTACCCGCACAAGATTCGCTATCTCGAACACGCCGCGCACCAGAATCGGGGCATGAGTGCTTCCCGCAATCTGGGCATCGCTCAGGCCGCGGGCGAGCTGCTAGCGTTCCTCGATGCCGACGACCTCTGGCTGCGGGACAAGCTCGAGAAGCAGGTGTTCATCATGGAGCGCTACCCCGATGTTGGGTTGCTCGCTAACCCCGCCCTCTATTTTTACCAGGACGGCGCCAGGAAAGCGCAGGAAATGACACTATCCCCCGGCCGGTTATCGCGGGGCGCGTGGGCGCCCAAGATGTTAGAGAGCGACGACAACGCGGCTTGCCCCTCGACGGTTCTCATGCGCAAAGACCTTGCTGTCCGTTTAGGCGGTTTCGAAGAGAGCTTTCGCGGATCGTTCGAAGATCAGCTGATGTGGTTCAAGGTGACCCTGGGCTCTTGCATCTATTTCGATCCCAATTGCCGAATCCTCTACCGCATTCACGCCGGCGGGTGCTGCACCACGACGCCCGCCGAGCAGCAGTTGGAAGCCCGGGTCCGCCTGTATGCGTGGCTGACGAGTTATCTGAGAGACGGTCGTCACGGCTCGCGCCTGTCCAGGTCCTTATGCCTTATGGCCCGATCCAAGCTGTGCGAATCGCTTGTGCCCCTCGCGAGCGTGAACGCGAGGGGGACCAACGGGCGGTCGGCTCCGAGCACGCTCCTTCCACTGCGGAGAGGGCTTAAGCTGGCTCGGACACACTTCCGCACGCTCGGATACATGTTCGCCGTTCTCGTTGTCATCGGAGCCTTCTCGAGCCGTGCCGCCTTCGCGCTCTCGAGGCGCATCTTCCGACTGGCAAGCGCCGCCTACGCCAGTGTTGAGACCCACGACCACTCATTGTTCCGGCGGATCTAATCAGAGCAGCCGGAAAGATCATGAAAATAGGCACCACGGGAGCTGTGGGGAGTTTACCTATTATGCTGCTGCGCCCGGCTCAGTCCGTGGCGAGACGGGTGCGCGGGCTGTTGAAAATTTCACGGGCGACTGCGACCCGCGGTCGCCTCGCGCTCGGCATCAAACCGATGAGCTATCGCTGGGGTGAAGATCGAGGATTCCCCATCCATCGTTATTACCTTGATTGCTTCCTCGATCAGTACGCGCGGGATATCCGCGGGCACTGCCTGGAGTTTCAGGATCCGGCCTATGTGCTTCACTTCGGCGGCGCAGCAGTGACAAAGCTCGACGTTATTCACATTGATGATTCGAACCCGCGTGCCACGCTGGTTGCTGACTTGACGAAACCCAATGAGATTCCCGCCGGCCTATTCGATTGCATCGTCTGCACCCACGTGCTGCACATGGTTTATGAGTTGGGAAAGATCGTTGCCGAGCTGCATCGGATTTTGAAACCGGGCGGAGTTCTCTTGGTCGCCGTACCCTGCGTAAGCATGTGGGAGCCGCGAGAGCATGAGCTGTGGCGGTTCACACCCGAGGGATTAGAGTTGGTCCTAGCGAATGCCTTCGGGGCCAGCAATGTCACCGTGCACGCGTTCGGCAACTCTCTCACCGCGGCAGGAGAGATCCGGGGTCTGGTGGTCGAGGAGTTCACCGAAGAAGAGGTGCGGTACCGAGATGAGCATTTCCCGGTTGAAGTGTGTGCGCGCGCATTAAAGGCCTCTTCTTGAATGTGCGGAAAACCACCTTTCACGCAACTAATGATTGTAACTCACAGATGAGAATTCCCGGTTTTGGAAAAGCCCGTCGGGCAGCGCGGTGGCTCAAGCGAAATTTGGTGCCGAGCGCGCTCGTGTTGCTCTACCATCGCGTCGCTGAAGTCACATGCGATCCTCAATGGCTGTGTGTAACGCCGCAACATTTCGCGCAGCACCTGGAAGTCTTGAAGAAGTTCGGTCCCACCCTAGCGGTGCATCAACTGGAGAAGGCACTCCGGCAAGAACGCATCTCCCGAAAAACGATGGCCGTCACGTTCGACGATGGCTATGCGGACAACCTCTACAATGCTTTGCCGTTGCTCGAGCAGCACGGCGTGCCGGCGACCTTCTTTCTTAGTAGCGGCTATCTGGGTCAGGAAGGTGAGTTCTGGTGGGACGAGCTGGAGCGGCTTATCCTAAACCCTGGCGTTTTGCCGAAGACCTTACGGGTCACTGTCGATGGCGGCACCCATGAGTGGGATCTCGGTCCGGCAGAGCAATATGGCGAAGAGGCGTTCGCGCGCGACCGGAGCTGGAATGCCATGCTGCCGCAAGAACGTACCCCGCGCCAGAAAGCCTACCTGTCTTTATGCAGCTTATTGCGCACTCTCCTGCCCGAGCAGCGCAGTCACGTGTTGGAGCAACTCCGTAATGCGCGCGGAGCGGCCGGAGCAGGAGGCCGGCCGTCGCATCGCGCGCTATCCCCGGAGGAAGTGAAAAAGTTGGCGGATAGTAGCCTAGCGGAAATTGGCGCCCATACAGTGACACATCCCGTTCTGGCCGCCCTGCCGGTTGACCGACAGCGTGAGGAAATCGGCGGGAGTAAGAGCCGTATCGAAGAGATTTTGGGACGACCGATCCATAGTTTTTCCTATCCCTTCGGCATGCAGGGCGACTATACGAGCGAGACCGTCGCGATAGTGCGCGACAGCGGCTTTGCCTGCGCCTGCTCGAATTTCGAAGGCGCAATCGATCGAGAGACAAATCCATACCAGTTGCCGCGCTTTGTGGTGCGCGATTGGGACAGAGATACCTTCGTCCGTTTCTTGGAGGAATGGAGCCGTGGCTAGCCGACCTTTGCGTGTTCTCCAAGTGAGCGCCGGGGAAATCCTGGGGGGAGCCGAAAAGGTTGCCTGGAACTTATTCCAGGCCTATGCGGCGCGGGGTCATCGCTCTTGGCTTGCCTGCGGCCAGAAATGCAGCGACCATTCGAGCGTATTCCGCATACGCCCGCAAGAACGCCGCGGACGTTGGGTTCGATTTTGGCATGGGATCGAGGCCCAGCTGCTTGCTTGGGATGGTCAAGTTCCAGGAGGTGTCCGTGGAACATGGCGTCTCAGTCGCCTAGCCAGTGCCGTGGCAGAGCCGGGGAAATGGCTGGACCGCCGTCGCGGTTGGCAAGACTTTCGTTTTCCGGAGACGTGGCGACTATTGACGCTACCTCCAGAGCGACCGGATCTCGTTCACTGCCACACCCTCCACACCAGGTACTTCGATTTGAGAATCCTTCCGTGGTTAAGCCGAAAATTGCCGGTGATCTTGACTCTTCACGATGCTTGGCTCTTGAGTGGTCTTTGTTGGCATTCCTTCGATTGCGAGCGCTGGAAAACGGGCTGTGGCCGGTGTCCGCACCTAACACTATACCCGACTCTGTATGCAGGGGTTTGGCGCGATGCAACTGCTGATAACTGGCGCCGCAAGCAAAAGATCTATCGCAGGAGTCGGCTCTATGTGGCGACCCCTTCGCGCTGGCTGATGCAGAAGGTGGAGCAATCGATCTTGGCTGCGGCCGTGGTCGAGGCCCGGGTCATTCCCAATGGCGTGGATTTGTCGGTTTTCCACCCGCCCAGGAACAAACCCGCGGTTCGCGCTGAAGTTGGGATCCGGCCAGAGGCCAAGGTACTTTTATTCGCGGCCAATGGCGTTCGGACAAATCCGAACAAGGATTATCAAACCGTGCGGCAAGCGGTCGCCCGTGTTGCCGAGCGCCATCGGCAACAGGACCTGTTATTCGTCGCCCTGGGTGAGGATGCTCCCACCGAGCACATCGGCCAGGCGGAAGTGTGTTTTTTTCCGTTCCAGAAAGATCCCCAAGCTGTAGCGCGTTACTACCAGGCCGCTGATATCTACCTACACGCTGCTCACGCGGACACCTTCCCAAACGCGGTCCTGGAAGCCCTCGC
>JACQUW010000033.1 GCA_016210115.1 Deltaproteobacteria bacterium
GGTCATCGAAGTCCGCCCCATAGGACATGAGGCCGCCCTCATCGACAAACTCCTTCTGGTAGTAAATAGCCGGCAGCCTATATTTGCCGGCAAGCTCGACGATCCGCTTTCTTTCGGCGAAAAGGCGGCGACCGGCGCTGGTCATAATCGCGCCTACTTGCCTCTGCTTTGCGGCTTGAAAGGCGCTCTCTAAACCTTTGGGGTCGGGTTGAGTCGTGATCTCCTCCAATTTGAGCTTTAGTGCATGAGCCGCAGGTCTGCGCTCTTTCAGTTGGATGTCTCCTCCGCCGCCGGCCGGCGTCCAGAGAAGTCCAACTCGCGCAAGTTTGGGGACCGCTTCCTTGAGTATTTCCAGTCTTTTGGTGTTTAGTTCGGGCGTCAAACTCGAAAGTCCTGTGACATTGCCTCCCGGCCGCGCCAGACTGGCGACCAAACCTAGACCCACAGGATCCGGAGCGCTCGCAAACACGATGGGGATGGTCGTAGTCGCTTTCTTCGCCGCCAACGCCGACTGCACCCCTGTCACCACGATCAGGTCGACCTTTAGACGAACCAACTCCGCCGCAAGCTCGGGCAGGCGCTCGCGCTTTCCATCCGAGAATCGGTAATCGACGCTGATATTCTTTCACTCGATCCATCCGAGATTGCTTGTCGAAACGCATCCACGAGGATCGCGCTCCCGGAAGCAGTGCTTGGATCCAGCAAACCTATGCGGGCGACTTTCCCTGTCTGCTGCACGTCGACTAATACAGCAAGCAGAAGGACGGTAGGCAGCAGGCAGGTAAGAACAAAAACGGTTACTGCCATTCGTTTCTCTCTGATTCTTCTACTGCCAACTGCTCGCTGCTTACTGCCTCGCTGTCATCTGATCACTCTATCCGCCCGCACCAGCATGTTCGGCGGAATCGTCACGCCGATCTGCTTCGCAGCCTTGAGGTTGATGATCAACTCGAACTTCGTCGGCTGCTCCACGGGCGCGTTGTGATAGGTCTCTCAATGAGGAACGACTGGCTTCTTCCCGTTATGTTCACGGAAGTTGGAGCTTCGCCCGGACTACGGTTCGCACGCTCTCGGCTGTTTTCATCGAGTCTTCTGCAGCCCGCCGGTCCGCCTGCGCACCGGGATATCGAGTGGCAATACCGAAAGTGCTGAGATGTGCGAGAGACTGTCTTTGTGAATCAAGCTCTGGGATTAGTCCGCCGGTTGAGTTAAGCAGAACCACAAGGTCATGAATCTTTCCGAAGGCGATGTTATGCTCCTCCAGAAAAGCCTTCAGGTACTTTTCAGCGCACTGCTGGGCAAGAAAACTGACCACATTCCAAACAGGGTCGGCTGCACGCATTTCTCGTTGAGCTACCGTGCGATCACCCTCCGCCTTGTCAATCCACTCCGTCGTCTCAGGCTTCATGCAGGACAATCCCCTTCGCCATTACCTCTGTGGCAAAGACCCCTTTACGCTCCAAAGATGCCTTCAATTCAGACGGCCTGAATACCAGAATGTCCAACGGAAAAGGATGGTCAATGGCAGCAGAGATACGGGCTGCTGCGTGCAGAACCTGTTCGCTGGTCTCCATAACTACAAGCAAATCGACATCGCTATCCGGGGTCGGCTTTCCGTGCGCGTATGAACCAAATAAGATCACCTTCTGTGGCCGGAAGCGCTCGACAATCTGCTGCACAATCTCTTGGATGGCTTCCAAAGTTACAGTATTCTTAATCTCAGTCATTGCTGGAATTCTCCAAAGCCCCACTTTAACCTTGGTTTTGCTACTTCGGCAGAGGCTGCCGGCTTGTAGAACTTAGATCTGCAGCACCAGCAAAGGAGTCATCGTCCATTAAGCAGATTATGGACCTAATAAGTCCTATTACAATGGGCCTGAGGAATAAATCTTCAGATTCGGAGATAGGGCAATCTCGAAACTTCTAAGCCTTTGACATAACGTCCTCTGAGCACATTTTTATATCCGTGGCCGCAATTATCTTCCCGGTCACCCAACCATAGCTGCCAAAGCGGGGCCGAGCTGGGACCTGCTGGGCAATGGTTTAAATAAATCCGAGAACTGATTTTGCGCAAGTGCGACCCCGAGGAAAACCCAACAAGTCGTCGTGTCTTGAACACAAAAAGGAACCAGGGTGCTTTTACTACCCGGGTTGTATTGGCTATGTTTAGGGTATAAGTTGCGCTGATCGTCTAACTGGCCATGCGAAAACGGTCCTCGCAAAAGCGCCCTCGTCCACCTTGAGCGGATGAGTACTGAGTTTCAGCTTCGTTTGGCCGGTTCTGGCCATAAGAAAAAGGAGAATCAGATGATCAAAAACGGTTTCGTTGTAAGTTTCGAATACAGTTTGTCCGATGAGGATGGGACGGTACTTGAGTCGAACAAGGGCGAGGCGCCGGTCACTTATACCCATGGGGAGCAGCAGATTGTACCGGGTCTAGAGAGGGGTCTTTCGGGAATGGAAATCAACGAGCAAAAAGTCATTTCCATTCAACCGGAGGAAGCGTACGGCGCTGTAAATCCCGCTGGATTCAAAAAAGTGCCAAGGGAGAATATTCCCGCTGAAGGTCTGAAAGTCGGCATGACGCTCCATGCCCGCGGGCCCCAGGGAGAAGATTTTTCCGTTCGTGTCCATGAGATCACCGAAGAAACCGTGATTCTAGATCTTAATCATCCGATGGCAGGAAAAACATTGGTCTTTGATGTCAAAGTGCTGGACATCCAGCCGGGAAGCTCCGACTAACTAAGAGGCTTTTTTCAGAAGGCTTGGAACAGACCGGGCATAGTGAAGGGCTTGGTTTGACTGTTCAAGCCGGCCGCAGTCTCACATCATAAAGCGAAAGTTTCTCAGCGCGTTAGCCAGATCGCTCGATGTCACGGGCTAACCGCACTGTAGAAAAGCGAAATATTCCGAAATATTCAGCCCCGGGCAGGACTCTCGCTCGACGGGAGTTTCTGCCGTATCTTCAAACTACTTGCAAATTGCGAAAAGGGCGAATATTTAAGATCCTCGCCGGATAACGATTTTTTAACCTTCAACGGAGTCCACTATGAATAAAGGAACTATTACGATCGCCGCCGTTGGCGATGTCATGATCGATCGCGATAATCCTGAATCCGCCGTCTCCCTCGCCAGAAAGAGTCTTCAAGAGGCCGACCTTTCATTTTGCCAATTGGAAACATCTTACTCGGATAAAGGATCCCAAAGTTCATCCGGACCGCGGGGGGCCATGGCAAACAATCTCAGAAATTACGTCGCGATTCCCGCCGCAGGTTTTAACATCGTCTCAATGGCGAGTAACCACGCGATGGACTGGGGGAAAGACGCTCTTATCGATTGTAGGGATCGTCTTCGCCGGGACGGCATCTCTCCTGTTGGCGCCGGCTCCGAAATCGCGGAGGCGAGAGAACCGTCTGTGCTTGAGTGCAACGGCACGAGAATAGCCTTTTTGTCGTACTGTTCTGTCGCGCCGAAAGGCTACTATGCATCCAAAGGCAAGCCCGGCGTGGCACCGATGCGGGCGATCACACATTATGAACCTCTTGAGGATGACCAACCGGGAACACCTTGCGAGATTCTTACGTATCCTGTTGAGGAGGATTTGGCTGACCTCCTGAGAGACATCAAAGAAACTCGAAAAAAGGCCGACGTCGTGGCTCTTTCTCTTCACTGGGGGATCCATTATTTTCGTGCGGCCATTGCGGGTTACCAACCGGTCGTTGCACGTGCCGCCATTGACGCCGGGGCGGATGTCATTCTCGGACACCACCCTCACATGTTAAAAGGCGTGGATGTGTATAAGGGAAAAGTGATTCTCTACAGCCTGGGCAATTTTGCCTTCGATTCCCGTCCAAGGGCCGTAGACGCCTTGTGGTACGCGCGCCGGCGAAAGGTTTACGAGGGGCTGCTCAAATTGGCCGGGCACGACGAGAGTCCGGCATATCGATCCCAGCCCGAATCTCGCAATTCGATGATTGCAAGAATCAGGATCGCCGATAAACGAATTCAGCGGGTTTCGATTGTGCCGGTTTTGATCAATAACCAGGCCCAGCCGGAACCGCTCTCTGCTTCAGAGGAAAAGGGCAGAGACGTGATTCAGTACTTGCGGGACATTACTGAAGAAGCCGGCCTCAATGGCGCGCTCACGATGAGCGGAGACGAAGCGGTCGTAGGGGAAGGCGAGTCTTTGGATCGCGCCAAGCAATGAAAGCCAGAGCAGGATGCCGAGCATGTGAGAGAAGGTCTCGAGGTCCCGGGAAGAGCCTGGATTCCCGCTTCCCGGGAATGATGGGGGAGAGAGGCCCTCTGCGAACAGTCGAGCACTGCCGGACCAATCGTCACCCCCGAATGATTCTATCGGGGGTCCAGTCCCCGTTTCGCTGGCAAGAAGCCCGAAGGGGTATTGTGCTTGAAGGAAAAACCTGGATTCCCTAAATTCCCGCTTCCGCGGGAATGACGGCGGAGGGAGCGTCATTAGGAACCCAGACTTTTGAAAAATCCTTCCTTTTCCAGTTCATCGAGCAGGGTGTGATCGACGAAATCCTGTGGATTGCGGTTTTTCACCTCAGGGGTTCTCTCGGCGTAAAAATCGAGCGTATCTTTGATGCCCGCCATGTCCACCCTCGGCGGGAAAGAGAAGCGCCGTCCGAAATAGTTGTAGGTCTCATTGAGAATCTCCTGATCCTCCACGCGCATTCGCCTGCCCATCACTTTTATGCTCCGCTCTCGGTCCGTCTTAAGAACGTGAACCGCTTCGGAATAGGCCTTTAAGAATCTTTTCGCGATGTCGCGGTTCTCGCGCAGGTAACTCCGGCGGAGATAAACCGTCGATTGAGAAAAGCGGGTCCTCATATCTCCCATGTCGCCGAGAACACGATAGCCCGCCTTCACGGCGACCAGAAGGTGCGGCAACGACATGATCGTCGCATCGATATTCCCAGCTAAAAGAGCGGCCAGGCGAGTAGGTTGATCGCCTAAGGGGATAACGTTCACTTCCTGACGCTTAAGGCCCCATTCTTTGAAGGCAAGCTGATGCGCGAGGTCGTGAGAGCCTCCGAAATTCAGAATGCCCAGCCTCTTACCGCGAAGGTCTTTGGGGGACCGGATGTCCGGTTTGGAGACGATGGAAAATGGAAAATAGTTGTAAGAGGCGGCAACGATGACAAGGTCCGATCCCCGCGCGGTGGCCAAGAGCGGAGTCGTCGCCGATCCCGTGGCGAATTGAGTATTTCCGCTGAGCAGCACGGCTACCGATCGCGCTCCACCCGTGATCATGATGAGGTCCACATCGAGGCCGTTCTTATCAAATATCTTCAGATCCTTCGCCACCCACATTGTGCTTTGAAACCCACCCAAACCGCCAAAATCCGCAACAATTTTATCGGCGGCATACGCCTGAACTACCAAGGCGAAGATCAGAGAAAGCACTGCGAAAAATTGAGAAGTTTTCATCCTGCCCCTACTCTCGCGCTCTCCACTTTTTTCGAGAGAGTATCCGATAAAAATCTATTATGTCAAACTCAGGCCATCCTTAGTCGTATCACCGCATCTGCGTGCCCGCTTTCGTCTATTTTCTGGATTTTCCGGTCCACACCGCCACGGCGACTTCTATTCGTTTTTGACGATTATGGCTTTCACCGGAAGCGCCACGCACGTCTTGTCGGCCTGTTTCAGCACGGCATTCGCCGGACGATCGCCCTGACTTTAATTAGGCGTTCTTCTAGGCGCTCAGTTGGGTGTGCGGTTGTCGCGCCGTGTCCACGGTCATTGGATCATCCGTGGACTAGTCGTTACGCTCGGTTTCTTGGGTTTCGCCTTCTCTTCATGGCCTCACCATGAGGTGCTTGGAAGAACGATCCGGTTCACGGTTGGTACGCGGCAGCTTTCGGAAGGGTAATCTGACAATAAAAGTGGATCCACGTCCGGGTTCGCTCTGCACTTCAACTGTGCCTCCCAGCAGCTTCGTAAACTTCTTGACCATATAAAGGCCCAAACCGACCCCGCCGTAGAGTCTCGTCTCAGAGCTGTCCAGCTGTCGAAACATCTCAAAGATGATTGGAATCTTCTCTTGAGGAATTCCCACCCCGGTATCCGCGACCCTGAACTCCACAAATTGTTGAGAGTTTTGAGTTTTTAGTGTTGAGTTTTCAGTTCCAGTCTCCTGCTTTGCGATCTCTCCTGTTGCTGTCTTACCTTCTGAGTTTTCAACCAAACACTCAGGACTTAAAATTGGAAACTTGTCTTGTATCGTTCGGACCGATATCGTGACGGTCCCCTTTTGCGTAAATTTAACGGCGTTGTCGATGAGATTGCCGAGAACATGCCGCAGTTTCCCGCCATCAGTCTCCATCGCCGGAAGATGGGAAGGACAGTCCCAGATGACGGACAATTCCTTTCGGAAGGAAAAGTCGTAGGCGGATCTGAGAGAATTTAAGAAATCGACCAGATCAACTTCCTGGCGGTCTACCTCAGTCTGATCGGCCTCAACCTGCGTCGCCTGCAATATTCCGTTTATCAACCCTAGAAGATCGTTGGACCGGAGCATGACCTTTTCCAGAATTTTCTCCTGTTCCGGGTTAATTTCCCCAAACATTTTGTCCTTGATCAGCCCGGCATAACCCATCACGGCGGTAAGCGGCGTTCTAAGCTCGTGGGACATCACGCTGAGAAACTCCGACTTCACCCTGTTCGCCGTCTCCGCTTTTTCATAAAGCTGAGAGTTTTGAATCGCTATCGCGGCATGATTTGCGAGGGTGGAGAGAAACTCGACCTCACGATAGTCAAAATCATGCGGCTCGTTGGTATATAAAGAAAGCACTCCCAGTGCCTGATCTTTGGCGATCAAGGGAACTCCCAGGTACGAACGGAACCCGCGCTGGAGAAAGAATTCAGCCTTTCGGGTGTGCGCAATTCGTTGAATGTCAGGAACCGCCAAGGGAGCCCTGCTCTCGAGCACAGTCTTAGCGAAGACACCTGCTTTCCTTGCCATCCATTCTTGTTCATCAAGGTTCCGGCAAGCTGCCGCCTCAAGCTCCCCGCTCTCACCATTGAATAATCTCAAGGTCATCGCGGAGTAAGGCAAATTCTGGTCAATTTTCTCCAGCAACTTGTCTAAAGCCGTGCGGAGATCCAAAGTCGAGCTGATGGCTTGGTCAATCAAGCGCAAGGTCTGAATCCGCTGCAGATTTCTCTCCGTTTGGTCCTCCGCGCGTTTGCGTTGAATAGCTGCGGCAAGGACGTTGGCCACGGATTGGAGGAAGTGAGCATCGTCTGCGGTAAACGCGATTTTCCTCGTTGTGTGCGTTCCCAGAATGCCAAAAGGCTTATCTTTCCCGTGTATAATAACGCTCATTCCGCTGACAACGCCATGCTCAAGAAGCAGTCGAGGCCCCCTGAAGCGTGTTTCCGCAGAAAGGTCATGCACAATCACCGGCTCGTTCGACTGCAAAGTATATCCCGCCTGCGAATCGCGCCTAGCGTCGACCGTCACCTGCCCCACGTAACCTTGTTTCCACCCCACGCCCGCGCGCAATAGCAGCACATGCCTGTCTGGAAGAAGCTCCAGAACCTTGCAGTACTCTACTCCAAGAGTTTGCGCGACGAGGGAAACCGCCTTTTGCATAAGCATTGAAAGGTCCATTGTGGCGAGCGCATATTGGCCGAGCTCCGCCACAACCATCTGCTGGCGCGCCCGAACCTTCAGCATCATTTCCGCCTGACTGCGGTTGGTGATGTCGCGTACCGTCGCCAGCACCAGTTTGCCCTCCGCCGTTTGCGCTGGGCTTAGAGCGATGTCGACCGGGACCTCGCTGCCATCCTTGCGCCTACCAAACAGTTCCAGTACGGTCCTCATTGGACGGCGGCCCGGCATTGAAAAATATGCCGCGCGACATGCCACGTGCCGGTCTCTGCCGCGTTCGGGAACCAGTACTTCAATGGACTGATCCAACAATTCGCCGCCTTCATAGCCGAACATCTCTGCAGCCTGCTTATTGACCCGTACGATGCGTCCGGCGCGGTCAACCACCAAAATCGCGTCCGGCGCGTCTTCGAAAAGCTCCTCAAAAATGGCTCTATTTTGGCGCAGCGAAACCTCCGCCCTCTGATGCGCGACGCGCAGCAACCCTAATCGGGCACGGGCACTGGAGAAAAAACTTCGTATGATCCTAAGTGATTCGAAACAGGTAGGCCAAAGCAGATTGCTCCACTTCCCCCTGGTCAGGAGAAAGCGTGGTGTTAGACCGACGTCATTATTGCTCACGCTCGATCGATTCTCTGCAGTCATTTATTGGATCCGCCTCTGGCCGCGAGTTAAACACCGAATCATCTTTTGCGGATAGTTAAATTTTTTTGGTTTCTATTATTAGAGCATACGTTCTGCTGTTTGAAACACAGAACCTAAGTGTTGGGAGAAGGTTTGCTCGGAAAAGGGGTAAACAAGCAAGACCTATACCGAAAGAGTCCGGGTATAAATATCGATTTCAGTGCATTGTGGAAAGTATGCGTTGACTTTCAAGGCAAAACTTTGACAACTTTTTACAATTCAGGACAACGAAACGACTTTCTTACGGTCCTGAATCTGCAACTAAGGCGAAGTTTGATTCAACTCGCCTCTCCAGGACGAGAGCCTCGCGCGCCAAGGTCAGACGTCGCAACAGGTTCTGGCCGGTCGCATGACCGGGCTAGGGCTTCACGCGATGGCTTGCGGCTTTTTCTCCGGTCACGAAATGCTCTCCCTTTAGAGCCAGCTCCGCCTCCTCCTCGTCCTGCGTCGTCCAAGCTCCGAGACTGTAACCGTACCACGGCATCCGAGGCTTCAGTTTCGGCAATCCGAGTTCTTCCCAGATGGCTTTGGATCTCTCCATGAACTCCCGACGAGGCAGCGAAACCGGCGGATACGGCCATGGCCTCGTAGCATTAATCAACAAAGCCGAAGTCGAGGCCGCGCGGCTGACATGGGAGGGTACTCCAGGAGGATACGCGGATGGATCCAGACCCGGCGACTTTCCCTTTGCAACCACCACATCCTGATCGGGAATAACGTTGAAACAAATTGCCCAATTGATCATGGCCGGATCGCGGATGTCGATGTCCTCGTCGACGGCTATGCATATTTTAGCAAAACTCCCCACAAAGCCGGCCGTCGCGTTTAGGGCCCTCCAGGCATCTCTGCCGGCCTCCTTGCCCATCTTGATCACACAATAAGCCTGGCCACTCCCGCTCACCTCATCATGAATGGCCACGTCCAAGACGCTCGGATTGCCACTGTCATACCTCAAATATTTGTAGATAACCTTCTCGGTCCCCGTATGCTTGATCTTGCTGCTTTCACTCGGAGGAAACTGGCTCATGAGCGTTGTGTAGATGGCATCTCGACGATGCGTAATGCAAGTAACCTCCAAATACGGCGCCACGCCCCGGTGGCCCATATAACCCGGGTACTCCCCAAAGGGCCCCTCCGGCTCCACTGAATCAGTCGGAACGACACCTTCGATAACGATTTCTGCCGTTGCCGGGACTTCCAGATCAACAGTAATGCACTTCACCCGTTCAATCGCCTCGCCGGCCAACCCTCCCGCCAGCCTGTATTCATCAAAATCGTAAGGGAGCTTGGCCGTAGCCGCATAGGCCAGGCTTGGAACGACGCCGACCACTATCGCGGCTTGCAAAGGCGTGCCTTTCGCCATGCATTTCTTCCAGTGCTCGGCCATATGCTGCGAATAAAACAATCCGCCTGTCCGGTTCGCTGCTTTGATCTGCGCTCGATAGTTGCCAATATTGTAAATGCCCGTGTCCGGATCTTTAGTAACCCAATTGGCGGACGTGAGATACGGCGCATTGTCAAATCCGGGAGTCGAGATCGGGACCGGAATCATCTCCAGCCCGTGGCCGTTCAAAAGATCTTTTCCCTGCCAGATCACCTCCTGCGCGGGGCCGGATCGGACCGTGACCGGCGCAATCGGCTCCAACTGAGCTTTGGTCCAGCGCTCGTGAATCTCTTCCGGCTTGCACATGAGCCCGATGCTGTAGATCTCGGTTGAGGCCGCAAGCGTCCCCACCGAAACCGGCATACCGTAGCGCTTTCCTTTGACGTCGGTCACGTTCTCAAAAAGAAACGCCTTGCGCTGCTCCTCCTCCAGCCCGCGAAACTGCCACCGCACCAAAGGCATCAGCTCGGTATCCTTGTTGATCTCCCGCTTGATCCGAATCAGCTTTCCCCTCTCCTCCAAAGCTCTTAAATGCTCCCGAACATCACGGTAATACTTTCTCTTTTCGTTCATACCCCGTTCCTCTCTTACTCCTTTCACAGTGATCAGCTCTTCCGGAGATTACCCCGTCGCGACATTAAATTGGAGGGAAAGGGAGGATCTCCCTGTACTTCGCCACGACTGTTTCCCGGAGCTGCCGGGCGGCGCGTGAGACTTTGGGAAACTTCTCGCGCCACGCGAAGGGCCTCACGGCGTAAAAAACCGCCCGATTGTTGGTATAGTCCCGCGTCGTCTTTTTCTCCGGAGGCATCCGCGGATCAAGGGGAGTGCTCCAGGAGCCCTCGATGATCTCGATGTCAGTCTTCGGGTCAACCCGAGTCATCATTGCCCAAAGACCCTCCTTCAAGCTTGTGGGATCGATGTCGTCGTCCACCACGACCACGTATCGTCCATCTCTGGCGGATGCGCCGGCAGCCAGCGCTGCGTGTCCGACCTGTTTAGCGTGTCCGCCGTAGCGTTGTTTAATCGCCACGACCCAAAGATAACGGCTATAGTCATACACCCCCACCACGTCCTGAACCCCCATACTTTCCAATTGATCCCACAGCAACCCTGCCCTTAAGCTGAGATCCATTGGATACGCGCCGGGCCATAGCGGAGTCTCGTCTTGCAGAATCGGATCGTTGCGATGATAAACAGCTTTAATCCTGACAACGGGCTGAGGCTCCCCGGTGCCAATGCTGCCGCCGGAATAGTACCCCGGCCATTCCCCGAAAGGACCTTCATTGCGCGCTTCCTCGCCCGGAGGCGGCACTTCTCCTTCGACGGCTATTTCCGCGTGAGCCGGAATCGGCAGACCCGTCACCGGACCCCTGATGATCTCCAACGGCTTTCCTCTGAGTCCGCCGACGTAATCAATTTCGGATGTGCCCCAGGGGATTTTCGTATTCGATGCCATGAACGTGAGCGGGTCTTGCCCAAATGTGGCAGTGATAGGGCAGCTCTTTCCGCGTTCCCAATACTTTGCGCATATCATGCGCCCGTCCTGGCCCGGACTCATCCAAAGCCCCAACAGGTTTCGCTGATGAAGCTGCATGCGGTAAGTACCCATATTGACAAAGCCGGTCTCGGGATCCGCATTGATGACCACATCTCCCGTTCCCAAATAGCGGCCTCCATCGCCTTCGTGACTGTGCAACGCGGGAAATCTAAAGAGATCCACCTGGTCGCCGGTCATCATATTCTCGGTAACCGGGGCCCGTGAGACCTCTTGGGGAGCGATGGGCTGCGCGGACCGGATCTTGCGGGAAGCGAGACGGACCAGCTCGAGCTTGCTTTTCTCGACGGGAAGTCCCAAGGCCAATGCGACGCGCTTGTACGATGCAAATGACAAGCCCAGTACTCTAAAGCCCGCGGGATAGCCTCTAATATCATCGAATAGAAGCAACGGCGGCTGGGGAACAAGTTCTGCCGTCGCCTCGATAAGAGCGCCGATCTCAAGATTCCAATCCGCTTTTTTTATCTCCCTCCACTGGCCAACGTTCTTGGCGGCCTCAATAAACTCTCGAAGATCATCAGGAACTTCCTGCGCCATCGAATACTCCCTTTCCCCTGCCGATCACCTGGTCTCGATCTCTTTGGCCGCTTCCCGCAAAAGGCGATAATCCACAATCTCTCCCAGGGCGATCTGTTTCTTCGTTCCGGGCTCCTTCCTTACTTGCTCAAGAAACTCTTGTAAGACCTGCTGACTCACAGTGCCATCTTCGCTCAGTGTATGGAGGACTATTCCGTACACCTCATCCGCCACCTGAGGCTCTAAAACAAACTTTCGAGCTATGAATTCAGTCGCCTCCTTCTTGTCCTGCTTGAATGCCTTCAGCGAGCGCAGGAACCCGCGCAAGACCTTTTTTACCTGTTGGGGATTTTTCTCCAGTTTTTCCCCGCTGGTCACGATCCCGGTTAACGGCTGCTTCAGAACACTCCCGGCAAAGATCAATTCTTTAAAGCCCTTTTGCTTCATCCTTATATTCCATGGCACGGGCATGATCGCCGCTTCTACGGAGCGAGCCTCCATGGCCGCCATCCGCACGGAAGCGGCCCCGATCGAGATGTAAACGACATCTTTATCCGGATCAAGTCCAAAGGCCTTGATGGAAGCCTTGGCCGACAATCCCCCGGTATCGCTCGGCGAGCTGACGGCAACTTTCTTGCCCCTGAGATCTCTTCCTGATTGGATTCCCGGCTGAGCCATGAGATAGAACAGGATGTCCTTAAATCCATAAGCAATAATTTTTAAGGGAAGCCCTCTTGCAGCCGCCCGGAAGCCGGTTCCGGCTGAATACATGTAATCCACTTCTTTGCTGCTCACGATCGAGGCAACGGAAAGATCGGTCCGGAGAAGACGAAATTCCAGCTCGATCCCCTCTTTGCGGTAAAAACCGTGGTCAATTCCGAAAATAAGCGGAGCGATGCTGATGCTGTCACTGTTGTGGGCGATGATCGCCTTTTCTATGGCCTGAGCGTCCAGCCGGTGCGCTTGAGCAACAGCCAGCAAGGCTGTAAAACCGGCAGCTAACCACGGTCTCTTCATACGAAATGATCTCCTTGCGTTGCAGCCCGCATATGAGCTGATGAAAATTCGCCGCGTCCGTTGACAACCCGATGTCCATCCGATACTTTTTTTGATGTCACAATTACAGCTGAAGAAGAGGAGACTATGGCTGAACATATCAAAATGAGCCCTCAAGAAGCAAAAGAAAAAGTGGCGGCGCTGCGGCAAATTGTTCTGGATACCTACGAGAAGGAGATCAAGAACCATCCGTTTTTCGAAGATCTAAGGGCCGGCAAACTTTCTAAAGAGCACCTGAGGTTCTGGATAAGGAACTGGTACGCCTTCGCCCTGGAAGTCAATACGGGAATGGCGACTGTTTATCACCAGTTTGTTGGGTTTTTTAAGAGACATCCCGAGCTGGAAGATCTCATCGCCCAAAAGATCGGCGAAGAATTCACCACGCCTGCGCTAGGCGGCCACGCGAGAATGCTTTTGCGCCTCGGCAAGGCATTGGGAGTCGCCCCCCATGAAATGATTGAGGCGGAGCTGATCCCGGAAGCCCGGGGCCTGGTGGATTTTTTTGTTCGCTCGTGGATCGACATTCCCCTTGCGGAATGTTTCGCCATTCACCTCGAAGAAGAGATCTTCGGCTTTGTCTCCCAAGACTTCCGCACCAGTCTCCTGCGCCACTATGGACTGAGCAAGGACGATATTCAGTATTTCAGGGTGCACGAAGAGGCCGACCTGAGCGAGGAGCATGGCGGCGCCAATCAGACGATCCTGCAAAAGGCCTTGGAAGAAGGCTACGGCAACGAAAGGGCGGGATGGCCGTTAGAGTATTGCGCCAGAATCTCTGTTCAGATGATTACGAATTTTTATGAGGGCGTCTACCGGCGATGCGGGCGCGACTAAATTATACAAATCATTGACTATCAGGTACGCGTTTGAACGAACCGAAATGAAAACAAAGAATAAAGACACAGAGGAGCTCGACCGCCTGCTTTGGCAAAAGTGGCTGTCCGGGATCTGGAGACTTAACCCGGACGAGCGCCGTCCGGATCCTAAGACCCGGGTCAAACCGCATCTCTGGAAATGGTCGGATGTTTACGCCGGCCTGCTCCAGGCTCGAGATCGGATCGGCATCAAAGGCGGCAGCGTGGAACGACGAACTCTCCGTCTGGTCAACCCCGGGATGGAAGAGACCGAAATGACCAGCCATACTTTGCTGATGTCCTTCCAGCTCATTCAGCCTGGCGAGGTGGCTCCTCCCCACCGCCACACGATGGCTGCGATCCGCTTCATTCTTCAGGGGAAAGGCGCTTACACGACCGTAGACGGACAGAAGATGGTCATGGAAGAAGGAGATCTTATCCTCACGCCTCAGTGGAGCTGGCATGAACATGCTCACGACGGTGACCAGCCCATGATCTGGATCGATGGCCTGGACGTGCCTTTCATCCAATCGCTTCAGGTCATCTCTTTTGAGCCCTACCCTGAAGCAAGGATCCCGGTGAAAACGACCTCCGGCCTTGCGCCGCAGTATGGGATGACGCGTCCGCTTGGGCAGTCTCACGACGAGATTCCGATACCACTCCACTATCGCTGGCAGGATGTCTACCCCTCACTTAAACAGCTGGCTGAAGGCAAATCCCATCCCTTTGAAGGGGTCGCGATGGAGTACGTGAATCCTTTGACAGGCGGATCAACGCTGCCGACGCTCTCCTGTCAAATCCAGATGCTTCGCCCTGGAGAACGCACTCAAGTCCATCGTCACACGAGCACCAGCATCTATCATGCCTTCCGCGGAAGCGGCACTACTGTCATTAACGGCGAGGCATTCCAATGGGAAAAGGGGGATAGCTTCGTTGTCCCTCTCTGGAGCTGGCACGAGCATGCGAACCGCTCTTCGAAAGAGGAAGCTGTCCTTTTTTCCATGCACGACACCCCTGTTCTCAAGGCGTTTGGCCTCTACCGCGAACAGGCTCAAGGCGAGTCGCATATCGGATTATAAATCGTCTCGGCTTCCTCTCGATGTGAGAGGAATGAGGCGCCCTTCGATACGGGTTTTTACATACCCCTCACCCTGGCCCCTTCGACACGCTCAGGGCAGGCTCTCTCCCGCAAGGGAAGAGGGAACCTAAGAAATCTCCCCTCCCTTGACGGGGCTTGACGGGAGAGGATTAAGAGGAGGCTGATTTATGTGAACATCTTATTGCTTTCACTCTGCTCAGAGCAACGCGATTTTTTGCCGAGTCCCAAAGAGGATTAACTTTAATCGGAGGCTAATATGGAAACTCTAACCGGAACCATTATACCTCTGCCGACGCCCTTTACCGACCGCGGCGAAGTTGATGAGCCGGTCTTCAGACAGGTCGTCGAGTTCGAGCTTGCGGCAAAAGTCGACGGGCTGATGGTCGCGGGATCCTACGGTCAGGGTCCAGTGATGAGGCCTGATCAAAGGATGAAAATAGCTGAGATAGCGATCGAACGGGCCAAAGGAAAGGTGCCGGTGGTCTCCCATGTCGGGGCGCCGGATCTCCAGACGGTCATCGATCTTGCTCAGCACAGCGCGAAAATCGGCGCTGCGGCGCTCCTGATAGTGCCGCCTTACTACTATTCAGATCACACTGAATACGAGATTATCGAGCATTACAGGGCGGTAGCCCGTTCTGTTCCACTTCCCATCTACCTTTATAATAATAAGCGCTACAGCGGCATCGACATTACTCCCGAATATGCGCTGCGCCTGCTCCAGGAAGTCCCAAACATTCGCGGGATTAAGTTGGCCTGGGGAACTGCGGAGGAGGCGTCCAGATACATAGCGTTGCTCCGGGACCGGGATTTCGGTGTCTTTCCCGGAACCGCAACCGAGATGATTGCGGGAGCTGAAATCGGAGCAAAGGGAACCATTGCGCCGATGGCGAGTATCTTTCCCGAGATATGCGTCGAGCTCTGGAATGCCGCCGTGAATAAAGAGCGGGAAAGAGCGACGGCACTTCAGGAAAGAGTGAAAAGGCTTTACTCGGTGCTTTCTGACCTGGTCAAGCAGGTGGGGCGGACGGCCTTTAAAGAACTCCTCCTTGCTCGCGGGATAGAGATCAAGATGTATCCCCGTTGGCCGGCCAAGCAATTGGATTCAGACGATAGGGCCGCGCTTCTGATGAGATTGTCAGCGGCGGGATGGCCCCCGACGGCATAACCGGAAATTCACTAAGAGCAAATCTAAACGAGGTTGGCAATGAAGCTCAGTTTGTCCAGAGACGCAGCCTATTCGCAGAAGACCCCCTATGAATTATGGCAGGAGACCCAAGAGGTCCCGGTCATCAAAGGCCTTCATGTTGAGGACGTGAAGACCGTTGCGCTCCGTCCCTGGAAGCGCAAGGGAGCGCTGGGCGCTTTCATCAATCTGATGGGTTCCGGGCGCAGCTGTGACGCTTACGTTTGTGAGATACCCGCGAAGGGTCACACTGAGCCCCAACGCCATTTGTTCGAAGAGCTGATCTATGTGGTTAAGGGCCGGGGCGCGACCACGGTTTGGCAGGAAGGCGGCCCCAAGCAGACATTCGAATGGCAGGAGGGCAGCCTTTTTTCACCTCCGCTCAACTCCTGGCACCAGCACTTCAACGCGCAGGGCTCTGAGGCAGCTCGTTATGTAGCGCTCACGGACGCCCCGCAGATGATCAACCGCTTTCGCAATTTCGATTTTGTTTTCGACAATCCATTTTGCTTTTCCGACCGGTTTACCGGCGAAGAGGGATATTTCAGCGGCAAGGGAAGAGATGTCGAGAATCATCGAACGTGGGAGTCCAATTTCATTCCGGATATCCCAGGCTTTCGCTTGAAGGATCACAGCGCCCGGGGACAGGGAGCCACCGGGATTCTTTTGCATCTCTCGGCCAATACTATCAGCGCCCATATCGAGGAGTATCCTGTCGGGACTTATCCGAGAGCGCACTGGCACGGCCCTGGGGCACACATCCTGATCCTTTCCGGTGAGGGATACTCTTTCATGTGGGAACAAGGGAAGCCCCGCACGAGGATCGATTGGAAGCCGGGAAGTCTCGTAGTGCCGCCGGCCAAATGGGTCCATCAGCATTTCAACCCCGGAAGAGAGCCGGCTCGCTATCTCGCGCTTAAGCCGTGGGGTTTCACTTATCAGGTAGAAGATTTGGTCAAGACTCTCGAAATCGAGGCGGCGGGCGGCACTCAGATCGACTACAAAGATCAGGATCCTGAGATCCATGAGACGTTTCTGAAAGAATGCGCCAAAAGAGGGGTCGAGGTCCGTTTGAAATTCTGAGACAGGGCGCTACTCGGGATTGGTCATGCTGCGAGGGAGGAACTGATGGCTCAGCCGATGAATAGCGCGGACGCCAAGGCCTGCGTGGACGAACTTTACAACAAGGTAGCGAAGCGCTGGCGTGAAAGGGTTTCGAGCTCCCGGTTTATGCAGCAGCTTACATCCGGAACACTTTCCACAGAAGCCTTTCGCATTTTTTTCAAGAACTGGGCGGCTTACACGATCGAGATCAATACTTTAGAGGCCGCCTCTTATCACAAGCACATCCACTTTTTTCGCAAACATCGAGAGTTGATGGCGGCGATGGCGGAGAAGCTGGCCGATGAATTGATTCATCCCACACCGCCGGGCCACATCCATGTTGTGATGGAGACGGCCAAGGCGCTGGGCATATCGGAAGAGGAGGTTTTTGTTTCTCCCATGCTTGCTGAGTTCCGCGCCAAAATCGATTTTTTCCGCGCCCTCGTGTGGGAAGGAACGCCGGCAGAGTTTTACGCCGCAGGGGCAACGGAGGAGCAGTTCGGCTATTGGGCCGGCGAGGTTTTCAGAGCCCTGACCACCCATTATGGCCTTACTCCGGAGGACGCGGTCTACTTTTCGCTTCACGAGGAGGCCGATCTTAAAGAGCACGAGGGCGGAGTGATGGGCCATGGCAGTTTTAGACGCCTCGTTTTGCAGTGTCTTCTGGAAGACGGGGCCGAGGTGAGGTCTGGTTACAGCCTCGAATACTGCGCATTGAGCGCCATAGATCTTCATGGAGTGATTCTCGAGGCCGTGCTCGATTCCGCCGGTAGGGAGTAGCAGGCTGCTGAAAAAATGATCCTCGTGGTTCGGGGACCTCAGCACGAACGGAAAGTCTCCAAGGCCTTTAACCGCTCCTCGGTTCGCCCTGAGACTCTCGAATGGTGAACGGAGGGTCATCAGCAGCCTGTAGAAGATCGGCAGACGTTCGCCTCCGCGAGTTGTTTTTTGGCCTTGATTGCTTCTCGCATCTGTAGAAGCTTTGACTGAACAGGAAGGAGCTTCGTATGCCCGCCGGATCCCAAATCAAGGGAATCGTCATGCCCGTCCCGACTCCCTTTTTAGAAGACGGGGAACTCGATGAAAAGGTGTTCGAACAGCTTGTCGATTTTTATTTGGCGAGCGGGGCACACGCCCTCTTCATCAACGGCTCTTATGGCCAAGGTCCGGCCATGCCAGAGAATCAGAGAAAGAGAACGGCGGAAATTGCAGTGAGAAGAGCGCGCCGGCGCGTTCCCGTGATGGTCCATATCGGCGCTGTCGATCCCTATACGTCATCGGATCTCGGGCGCCATGCGCGCTCCACCGGCGCCGATGCCGTTGCGATTGTGGGACCTTATTATTACAGCGATCACACCGAGTATGAAATCGTCGAACATTTCCGCAGCGTGGATCAGGCGACGGAGCTTCCGGTTCTTGTGTACAACAACCCGGCATATCAGGGCTATGCGATCACCCCTGCCATGATGGCCGGATTGCGCGAGGCCGTCCCACGCATCTTTGGCTCCAAGCTGGCGAGGGGAACGATCCCCGAGGCTCAGAGATACCGCAGCGCCGTCGGAGGCGACTTTTCTCTTTTCGCGCCGGCGGACAATCTTTTTCCCGGCATGCTGGTTGGCATAACTGGATCGATCAGCCCGCCTCTTTCGGCCGCGCCTGAGATCGGGGTAAGGCTCGTGGACGCTATTGAGAAAAGAGATTGGGAAAAGGCTACCGTAGAGCAGATCAAAATCCTGGAATTTTTGGCCGCGACCGATCCGCTCTTTGCTCAGTTCGGCAGGAGCTCCCAGCGCGAGGCTCTAAGGCTTCGCGGGTTCGATGTTAAGAGATTCCCGCGCTGGCCGGCGAGGCCGCTTACGGAACAGGCAAGGAAGACGCTGCGCGAGAGCCTCGAAAAACTCGACATTCCACTCGGATCGTGACGGGCTCCACTGCCAAAGGAATCAGGAGAAGCGAATGAAGCTCGAAGAGCTGGACCGCCTGCTGGCGGAGAAAAACCTCGCGGGTTTCTGGACCGGCAACGTCACCGGTTTTGACCAGAATATAGAGCCTTCGAGCCCGGCGGTGCCCTATTTGTGGAAGTGGGCCGATATCTACGATGGTCTCATGAAGGCGCGCGAGCTGGTGAATTTGGCGATGTCCGAAAGGCGCACCCTGAGGCTCGTCAATCCCGGCCTTCCGGAGAAGCTCTTCGCCACTCCGACGATTCATATTTCCGTACAGCTCGTTCGACCCGGCGAACTCGCCAGAGCGCACCGGCATTCGATGACTGCAATCCGATTTGTCGTGAAGGGAAGCGGAGCTTTTACGACTGTGGAGGGCGAGCGATTCACGATGAGGCCGGGAGACCTGATTCTCACACCGAACTGGAGCTGGCACGACCATTACAATAATACGGAAGAAGATATCATTTGGCTGGACGGTCACGATGGACCACTCGTGAAAGCTCTCGATGTCATAGCGGTGGAGATGTTCAACCAGAGACAACAACCGATCGAGACGATCCCGGATTTCAGCCTTTACCAGTATGGGATGGCGCGACCATACGAGACGAAGCCGAACTTCTTTGATCCTCCCTTCAAGTACTCCTGGGAGCAGACCTATGGATCGCTCCGGGCTTTAGCGATGACTGAGGGGGACCCGTACGACGGAGTGCTTCTCCGTTACATCAATCCCCGGACGGGTGGCCCAACGCTTAGGACCTTCGGATGCGAAATCCAGATGCTTCGCCCCAACGAACGGACGAAATCTCACCGCCACACCAGTCACACGATCTACCATGCTTTTGCGGGATCGGGCTGCACAACCGTAGGCGACCACGACCTGAACTGGAGTCAAGGAGACTGCTTTACCGTGCCTTCATGGCAGTGGCACCGGCACGACAATTTAACTGAAGACGAAGCGATTCTCTTTTCGATTACGGATCGACCTCTGAAACAGAGCCTGGGATTTTACCGGGAGGAGGGCCGTCCTGACTGAGCGATCGCGGCAGTCCGCGATTCCCCGGGTCTCCGCCTGATCTGCCGTGCTCCAATCGCTTGAAAAAACCTTTTCGAAGGAGGCTTCTGATGCAACACTTTCGTTGTTCGTCGGCTGAGAGTACGAAGTCCCGCCTACAGGGAACGACGCTTTGGGTTGCTCTTCTTTTGATGCCTGATCTTACCTGGTGCGCCGATGTCGCTCTCGACATGGTCAGACTTGCCTATCCCTCCCGTTCTTTGAGCGCTCTCAATGTCCGGATCGCGCAAGAGAAGGGCTTCTACCGCAAACACGGGCTACAAGTTGAGGCCGTTCAGGTGAGACCCGCAGTGACGGTCGTGGCACTGATGAGCGGCGAGGTGCAGTACAGCTCGGCCGTGGGGTCGGCGCTCAGCGCAGCAGCCAAGGGGGCTCCCATTAAGATCGTTAGCGTATCGCTCACGGCTCCCTTCTTCAGTCTGGTTGCGCGCCCCCGGTATAAAGGGATTCAGGAACTCAGGGATAAAGAGATCGGCGTACAAGGAAATCCCGGTGGTACCAACGATCAGGTCGCTCGGCTTGTTCTCCGGCAGGGCGGTCTCGATCCCAAGACAGATCTTCGAATTATCTATGTCGGGGATCCCCCGGTTCTCTACTCCGCATTCAGGGGTGGGCGTTTCGACGCCATTTTCACGAGCCTGCCTTTTCCCGTGGCAGCGGAACAGGAGGGCTTTCGAATCCTGGTAAACGCGGCGGAGACCGTCAGGCTTGCCTTTACCGGTCTCGTCGTGACCGAAGAAAGGCTGAAAACGGCAAGAGATCAAATTAAGCGCATGATTGCAGCCGATGTCGCAGCCCGGCGATTCATCAGGAAGGAGAAAGACGCGGCAGTGGATGTTATCGTTCGGTGGCTCGGCATGAGCCGCAGCGTCGCCCAACGCTCCTATGAGCTCGCGCTTCCGGCCTTCAGCTCTGAGCCCACAATCAATCAGGAGGGTATCCGGCGCAATTTGGAGATGCTGATTGCAGGTGGATTAATCATAAAGGCCGACCCGGAACAGTACATCGAGGCCAGGCTGGTCGACGAAGTAAGAAAAGAAGAGGAAAGTGCGCTCAAGTGAAAGAAAGTGTCGAAATTTGTAAGTAAGCTTGCGACACCTCAAGAACCCTGCCGTCAAGAAGGCGGCGCAGGGAGGATCTCGCTATGGCGATGAAAGAAGAAGCGGTCACAGAAATCTTGAACGGTCTCAAAGAAGCAGGGGTGAATTTCGTCTCGCTGCTGCCGGATTCGGAGTTCAGCAAGGTTCAGATGAAATTGCTGGGTGACCCTGAAGTGAAGTGCGTCCCGGTCAGCAATGAGGGTATAGGGGTGGGAGTATGCGCTGGAGCCTGGCTTTCCGGCAAGGTGCCGGCTTTGCTCGTGCCCACTTCCGGGCTTTTGGTGGCCAGTTGGCCGCTGGCAAGCATTTGCATGCTCTGGGGCATTCCGGTGGTTCTTATCATCCCTTTTCGAGGCGACATGGGAGACGCCCACTGGGTTATGCGGACCTATCAGTACACGACCCGGCCGGCGCTGGAAATGTTACAGATCCCTTATCGCATCGTCGATCGCATCGGCGAGGTAAAGGACGCCATTGTCGCTGCCAGAAGGTCTGCATCCGGCTGGCTCCACCCTCAGGCCGTCGTTCTGACGGGGGAGGTCATCTTCTGATGAAACGGTTCGAGTGCTTGAAAAGCCTTTTTTCGAGAATGCGGGATGACGTCATCGTCGTTGGGAACGTGGGGGATACGACCACGCTCATGCTCACGCTCCGGCCATCCGACGCCAATGTTTATTCGGTGAACCTGGGCTCATGCGCCGCGGTGGGCTTGGGTGTGGCTTTGGCATTGCCTCACCGGAGGGTTGTCGTGCTCGACGGCGATGGCAACCTGCTGCTCAATATGGCGGTGCTGGCTGACATTGCTAATCAGGCGCCGAAGAACCTGAGCATTCTGGTTCAGGATAACGAGCTCTATCAGTCTGGAGGCAACGTTCCCTCGGCAACTGCCGGGCTGGCGGACCTGGCGGGCATCGCGCGCGAGGCCGGCATAAAGAACTCCAGGACAGTCAAAGACATTGGAGACTTCGAGGCTTCGGTGGGTGACGTTTTAGAAGGTCCGGGGCCGCTCCTCGTCGTCGCCAAGATTGAAAGAGAGGCTGAGAGACCTCACAGTCCCGTCGCCTACAATCCTACGGAAAACAAGTTTCGGTTTGTCAGGTATATAGAAAAAAGCGAAGGAATAAGAATTTTGCCTCTGACTCAGGGATCGAAGATTGTTTTCTAATTGTGCCCGGCCCATTTCTAAGGGCCCGCAATCTTCCTGAACAATTCCCTGACATGGTTGTATTTGAGGCCCCACTCGAGCGGCGAAACCACGTGCAGTTCGGTCCCGGGCTCTATGGTCCATTTCACGTCCGTACGCGCTGTCCAATGGGACTGCTTGCGGGCCATTATCTCCTGGCCTTCTTTCGATAACTTGTAGTCCAGAAACAGAGCCGCGGCATGAGGATGCGGAGCCTTTGAGGCGATCGCCATGACGCTTGGGGGCTTCACGATTGTCGGATTAGTAAAAACAAAATCAATGGGGGCTCTCTTGGTTTTGAACTGCCCCGCGTTATGAACGTAACCGTCCACAAGGAGGTCGTGTTCTCCTGCCGCCACAAGCTGAGTGATGAGGGTGTGGCCTCTCTTAAATTTTAAGCCCTGTTCCTCCACTAATCGCCTGAAGAAGGAGGCCGCCCTGCTCTCACCGATCAGATCAATCATTCCTGCGAGCCAGTCGTATTCCTCCCTATCCATAACCAGCCTCCCCTTCCACCTTGGATCTAGAAGGTGTTCGTACGTTCTCGGGACCTCGCCAGGCTTAACTCTTTCCGAGTTGTAGATGAACGTATACCCGGTCGCATAGTAACCGGACAAGTATCCTTCCGAATCCGTGAAACCCTTTCGCAAAACAGGATTCATGGGACTTTTGTATCTCGCGATGATTTTCTTGCCTGCCAGTTCCGGAATGAACGTTCCGCGCATTGACAGCACGTCAACGTTGAATACTCCGGCCCGATATTCGGTGATCACCTTATTCACGACGGACGGCCCGCCCAGCCTGGTATAGCGGACATCGACGAACGGGTAATTCTTGCCGAAACCTCTTATGAGATCTTGAATGTCGCTCAAATTCGTGGCCCCGTAATAGTAGAGAATGCCCTCTTTCTTAGCTCCCTCCGTAAGCAGCTTAAGACGCTCCTCGGGCAGCTTTTGGTTGATCTCAGCTAACAAGGTTTCCACATCTGCGTTGCACGGTTGCGAAATTACAAGTCCAGAACAAAAGGCAACGAGAAGAATCCAGAATCCACCTTCATGGAAAGCTTTCATGGAGGCCTCCGTCAGCGTTTTCATAAACGACATGATAGAGGAATATTTCCGGTCATGCTAGTTGCGAGCGCCATTATCAGGGTCACCGAACAGGGTCAAGTGACTATCATGCCGAGCTATAATCAAAAAGTGTGGAAATGAGAAATAGGTAGGCGTACCCTTTCGTGAACCGAAAACGAAAGGCTGCCTGGTGGAACAGGCAGAGAAAGGATACGCCGATGAGAGAAGAGCATAGGGAGAAA
>JACQUW010000030.1 GCA_016210115.1 Deltaproteobacteria bacterium
GAGAAGCCAGAAACGCTTAATCGATGGAAGCGCCTGTTTGAGCAGGCGGGACTTGAAGACGTCAGAGCTGTAGACAAATCCTATTTAATATCCAGATGGACAAAAGACGTCAGGAAGGAGTTGGGGCTCGTCGGAAAGGTAAAAGTCTTTCTCAAGGCGATTCAAAACTGGGGGTTCAAAGGCGTCCGAAGAATCCTGGAATCAACGCGCATTTTTCAGAACGAACATACAGGATACGGTCTCATTGTGGGGCGAAAGCCATTCGCAAGGGCGTGATGAAGGAATTGTGGCTGTGGTGTAATCGGCAGACTCCGAATGGGTGCAAAGCGTCTCATTCGTTATCAACGCACACGGAGGTTCATGCCTATGAAAAGAGCATTCTCTTGGTTGATTCCGGTCGTCGCGGTGGTCGGTGCCTCTGTTCTGTATTTTTCGCCCAACAGTGAGCAGCCCCAGCCGCAGGCCCCGCAGGTGCCCGCTCCGGCGCCGCCGGCAATCCGCTATCCCATTGAAGCGGATGGGCCACCGGCAGAACCGCTGCCAGCGCCGGCCGAGAGCGACGGCGCAATACGCAATGCGTTGGCCACACTGTTCGGAAAAGACCTGAGGAAGTTTTTTAACTTGCAGGACATCATCCGCCGAATCGTGGCCACCATCGACAATCTACCTCGGGATAACGTGTCGCTGCGCCTGCTGCCGGTGAAGCCCCTGCCGGGGCTTCTTCTCACAATGGGCACGGGCGAGAGTCTCGCCCTCAGCCTGCAAAACTCCTCGCGTTACCGGTCGTATGTGCGTCTGGCGGAGGCAGTGCCCACTCAGGCGGTGGTGGCGGTGTACAGGCGCTTTTATCCGCTCTTTCAAGAGCAGTATGAAGACCTGGGCTACCCTGAAAAGTATTTTAACGACCGGGTCGTGGAAGTGATCGATCATCTGCTTGAGGCGCCGGATCTCCATCGGCCGGTGCTGCTCAGTCAACCAGGAGTGCTGTACGAGTTCGCCGATCCAGAGCTGGAACGCCTCTCGGCGGGGCAGAAGATCCTGTTGCGAATGGGCCGCGAGAATGCGGTTAAGATTAAAGCGAAATTGCGGGAGATTCGGGAGGCGTTGGTGTCGAAGGTGACGACCGGTTGAGCGCAAGTCCTTTTTGCTGACCATAGGCCCAGATGAGCCATACCCGGAAAATCTGGAGGTGTTTATGAATGCTATTAAGAAATTCGTACGAGGAACCGCTCTGACGCTGTTCTTTTTAGCTGCTCTTCTTGGAGGAACGAGCTGTTCCGTACCAATGCGGCACGAAGTGGCCTCGAAGCCCACGGTGACCATTTCACCTAGCCCGGTGGACTACAAGCGCAGAGTCAAGGTGGCGATCTCCGGTTCCGGTTTCAAGCCGAAGCAGGAGCTAGGGCTTTTGATCGTCATGGGAGGCGCGCCCTCCGACATTGGCGCATTGGTAAAGCCAAAACCCGTGACCAACGAAAAAGGAGAATTCTCCAGCGTGTGGGTGATCGATGGGGAGATCCGCAGAAAGCTCTTGGACCCTACCTCTCACACGATTGAAGTGACAGACGAGGAATGGACGCCGCTCGCCAGGGCCACCTTGGTGTTTAAGAAGCCGGAGAAGGAAGAGAAGAAAAAGTAGTCCGATAACTAGCCACTCTCACGCTATTAGGAGGTGTTCCTATGAAGCGATACACGATTTTTGTTACTTGCTTTCTGTTTCTTTTGCTTGGCTCGTTGCCGGCCGCCATAGCCTTTGAAGCGGAGGAGTATTTCGAGGGCAAAACGATCCGGTTTGTCACCGGCTCGAAGCCGGGTGGCGGCACGGACATCTTGCTGCGGTACTTCGCCTCCAACTGGGGCAAGTTCTTCCCTGGTAATCCTCGCTTTGTAGTCAGCAACATGCCCCCTCACGTCTCTGCACTAAACTGGGTGTGGCGCAAGAAAGGCGACGGATTGACGGTTTTCATGCACTCCACCGGCGTCCTGAGAGAGCAGGCTCTGGCACAGGCGGAGTTCAAAACCGGCCAGTTCAAGTATGTCGGTGACATAGGCGACCGGAGCTTCGTCCTGACAGGTTACAATCTCCCGTATAAGGACATGCGGGATGCCATGGGCAAAAACGAGCCCAAGCTGCGCTACCTGGATATGATCCCAAGCCCGGCGGACATGCACCCCCAGGCTTTTCAGCTAATGCTGCTTGCCGACTGGCTGGGTCTGCCGGCGGAGTTCGGCGTTATCGCGGAGCGCGGTACGAGCGTCTTTCTGCTTGAGATGGAGCGCGGAAATATGAACGTCGTGATGGGAGGCGCGGGCCGCTGGTTCGGCTGGCCCAAACTGCGGCCAGGCTGGCTTGCCGAAAGGAAACTAACGCCGCTGCTAGACATGACGTTTTTCGGTCGAAAGATGTTGCCTAACGCCGAATTCAAAGATGTCGAGAAGGTCCCCCATGTCTACACACTGCTCGATAAGGATCAGAAGGAACTCTGGACCGCACTCATCGAAGCGCCACAGTCCATGAACAAGCCCCTCGTACTGCCGCCGGGAACATCGAGTGACATCCTTAACGCGTACCGGAAGGCTCTCGAGGACGCGATGAACGACGAGCAGTTCCGGTCCGGCATAAAGCGCGTGACAGGTATTCCGCCGACATGGGTGCGCGGTGAGGAGCTAGCGAAGGAAGCGGCCGAGTCTGAGCGTCTCTGGGCGAAGTACCGGGAGCAGGAAAAAGATCTCCGTGCCGCGATGTATGACAAGTACATCCGCAAGTTGCCCCCACAGGTAAGCCGGCCGCAGTAGTTTCGGGCCAGAGCGTCTGAGGGCTCTCTGGCCTTTAAGCCATCAGCTCTCGCGACACAATGGAAGCTTTTCTGGACGCCGTCGCATATTTGGGCACTCTCCCTTACTGGGAAGTGTTGGTTGCAGGGACGCTCCTCGCGATTGTTCATGGCCTTCTGCCTGGAATCGGCTCCCTGACGGTGATGGCCATCCTCCTGCCTTTTATTATCTTCCACATACACGATCCGGCAGTGGCCTTGGTCTTGCTCGCAGCCATTACTGGAACCGGCAATACCCTGGATTCATTGCCGGCTGTAGTTATTGGGCTTCCAGGTAGTTCTACGCAGGTCACTTTCCTTGAAGGTCACCAGCTCGCGCGTCGTGGCGAGGCGGCCTATGCCCTGGGAGCCGTCTACGCCGTTTCCGGCATGGGCGGCCTTGTGGGGGCGGCGGCTCTGGCCATGATCATCCCGGTGATCAAGCCATTCATCCTGATGATTGACCGGAGCGAGATCGCGGTCATTGCTATGTTTGGGATTGCCATGGTTGCCGTCCTCAGCCGGGGCGCCATGATCAAGGGTATCACGGCAGGCTTGCTAGGAGTGCTCGTCGCGACAGTGGGAGTTGATCCTTTCACCGGAGCCCGGCGATTCACGTTCGGCCAGATCGAGCTTTGGGAAGGTCTTCCCCTGGTTGCAGTCGTGACGGGAATCTTTGCGATTCCGGAGATGATCGACCTTACTATAACGCGAAGTCCGGTTGCTCCGGCAGGGACGCGGCTGTCGCAGTCGCAGATGTTCCAAGGAGGCCTCTATGGACTAAAAAAATGGAAAGAGACCATCCGCCAGTCCTTGTTCGGTGTCTTTCTCGGGGCCATCCCTGGAGTGGGATCGGCCGTGATTGATTGGCTGGCGTACGCCTTCGGTATCCTATGGCGTAAAGACCGACACGAATTCGGCAGGGGATCGCTGGACGGTTTGCTCTTCGCCGAGTCCGCTCAAAACTCCAAAGAGGGGGGACAAGCCCTGCCGACTCTTGTACTTGGCATACCGGGTGGAACAGGCTGGCTCATGATCCTTGCGGCGATGCTGATGTACGGGATAAGTCCCGGTCCCCCTATGGTGGGGCAGTATGCGCACATCACGATGCTCATCGTTTTCACTATTGCTTTTGGCAACCTGTTGGCCACGGTAATTGCGTTCTTCGCTTCCGCGCCGCTGATCCGCCTGACAACCATCCCCTATCCTGCCATCTCCGCTGTAATCATTCCGCTGGTTGTGCTTGCGGCTTTTATGGACATGCGGAGCTGGCTCGCGATTCCTATCCTGGGGGTTTTCTCGGTCATCGGCCTTCTGATGAAGCGATTCGGCTGGCCGAGGCCGCCGCTCAACTTAGGATTTATCCTCGGGCCGATTATTGACGTGAACATCCAGACGGCGTTTTCCCTTTACGGTCCTGTGGGGGTGTTGACGCGGCCCCTGACCATCATCCTTCTTGTCCTGCTCCTTCTGACTGCCTTCGTGTTCACCCGCTTCATGGCGCGGGCGGAAAAACCCACTCAATTACAGGATGCTTTATCGTCGAATGATCCGCCCAAAGCAGAATCTGTAAAGAAACAGTTCAGCATGTCCGCTGGTTTCGCTAAAGCGTGGTCTCCGCTTCTGGTGATGGCTGGGGCGGCGCTCGCTCTGCAGACGTCTCTAGACTACCCGCCGAGGGCGCGCATGCTCCCGCTCGGCCTCAGCGTCGGCATCATCGCGCTCTCGGCTATGGAGATCTTCAAGCAGATGTTCCGCACGGAAACCGGACCTCAACAGATCATGGATCTCGGCATGCGGAGCAGCGGTATGGAGGGGGCGACCCAGGCCGGATGGCTGTTGGCGGGCGTGTTTGCGATTTTTGTTTTGCTGACCATGACGATCCGATTAGACAACGCCGCGATCGCCTTCGCCGTGCTGCTGCCGCTGTTGTTTCTCTCCGGCTGGCAACGCTGGTTCACGGCCGTAGTGACCGGGGGGATTATTGCCGCGTGGACTTACGGCTTCATGACCTGGTTCATGGCAGTCATCTGGCCCGAAACGGTTCTGGCCGGCTGGGTCCTAGAGTTATTCGGACTGCGATTATAAAGCAGCTTAGGTACCCGCGCTTAACCGGCGGCGACCGCGTTGCGCGAGTTATGCATAGGACTTGGAGGAGGAATTTCGGATATAGGCGGGCATGAAGAAAAGCCAGAAATAAAAATATTTTCCTAAAAAGCTTAACACGATCTAGCCGTTAGCCGTGGCCGTGAAAATTGCAGTTTTCTCCACCAGCAGTTACGGCGAGCTGGGTTCGATGATCTCGGCAATCCTTGTCGTCCTCTTACTTCTTCCGGTGTTGGCGGGTGCTCGCAAGCCTCAGCTCGTCGATGCCAGCATCA
>JACQUW010000239.1 GCA_016210115.1 Deltaproteobacteria bacterium
CTTGGTCACGACCCGTTGGAGAGAAGGAGTCCCCCAATTGGGGTATTCATAGCTCACGGTCCCGTAGGTTGAGCTTGTATCCAGGGGACCGGTGATTCGGATAATGCGGCCAAACTCGTCGTAGTCGGATGTGGTCGTTTGGCTGTTGGAATCGGTCTGGCTCGTTATAGCGCCAAAGCGGTCGTCATAGACAAAAGTTGTGGCGGGGTGGCTGAGACAGTTTGTAACGGTCGCCGGATAGGTCTGGCTCGCATCGTAAGTCGTGGTTGTCGCGCAGCTTCTTGGATCGGTGACCGTTGTCCGATTGCCGTAGCTATTGTACCCATAGGTGACTGCAGGGTTCCCGGGATTTCCCTGCGGCCCCGCCAGACGGCTCTCTTCGCGAATGAGCCGCCCGAGGGTGTCATACGTGAGCCATTTTTCGCGCACCGTGCCGCCCGCATTATCGTAAAGAGCCGTCCGGGTTGGACGGTGAATCCAGGTTGCGGGGTCCACGGTCCAGTCGGTCCTCTCATCGCGCTCGTCCCCGGCAAGCGCCACCTTTCCGTAGCTATAGGTCTGCGTGGGATTGCCGTAGCTGTCGTAGGCGAAGGTCTGGGCGGTCTGATATGAGGTCTGCTGGCCGTCCCACTTGTAGTTATCCACCCGGCTTAGGGAGACAAAGTTCACTCCCGTATAGGGATTGGTCGTTGTCCAGGTATTATCAACTTGGGCCCATAGGGCTCCGGAGCTGCTCCTTGTCTCGATCCGATAGGGACGGCCCTTTCTTGCGTAGTCTTGATGAAAAAAGGTATCGGTGTAATTCCCCAGAGGGTCGATGGCGCGGACTTGCCCATGGCCCCAGAACTCACTACCGTAAATGCTTGAGTTCCAGTAGTTAAAAGTCGTCGTCGCGCTCCAGCCCAGGCCGTCGCTAAGGGTTCGGGTAACCACCCGGTGGCGGGCATGGTCGAGTGTTCCCGGATAAACATACCCGTAGATTTTTGACGCGCATGAGCCGTCGGTTGTATGGCTAAGCTCCCAGGTGGGAGAACAACTCTCCTCTTCCTTTCGAATAAGATAGAGCGGAACAAATTGCCAGTTGCCCGTTGGCTGGTTCCTTGACAAAGATTTGACTTCCCACCTAAACTCCTTGCGGGTGATATCAATGCAGATCGACCTGACGCCGGAATTTCGGCACGCCCTTGATCTCCTGGAGAATAGCGACAAGAGCGTGTTTATCACCGGCAGGGCCGGCACGGGAAAGTCGACTCTTCTTCAGCATTTCCGTTCAATAACGCGCAAGAACGCGGTTGTTCTGGCTCCCACGGGCGTGGCCGCAGTCAACGTTGGCGGAGAGACGATCCATTCCTTTTTCGGCTTTAAGCCGGGCATCACTGCGGAAACCGTCAAGAAGGTTGGGAAGGAAAGACAGGACCTTTACAAGAAACTCGATATGGTCATCATCGATGAGATCTCCATGGTCCGAGCCGATCTCTTCGATGCCGTCGCAAAATTTCTGGAATTGAATGGACCCACTCCCGGCAGGCCGTTCGGCGGCGTTCATATGGTTTTCTTCGGGGACCTCTACCAGCTTGCGCCAGTCGTCCAAAGCCAGGAAGAGGATGTTTTTCGCCGTCACTATGAAAGCCCTTACTTTTTCAGTGCGCGGGCATTCCAAAACCTGCGTCCGGAGTGGGTCGAGCTCAGCAAAGTCTTTCGCCAGACCGACCACGAGTACCTCGATATTCTCAACCGTATTCGGAATGGTACGGTTGAAAACACGGAGCTCGAACTGGTCAATGGGCGTTTACGCGAAGAAATCGACATCGACTCGCTCGATGACGTCGTGTTCCTTACGACCACCAACCGGAGCGCCCGTGCGATCAACCGCTTCCAGCTTGACCGGCTGGCCGAGAAAAAGTTTACTTTCACAGCGATTGTCGCCGGCGATTTCGACTCGAACTCTTTCCCCACGGACTTCGAGTTAGAGATTAAAGAAGGCGCCCAGGTCATGCTTCTCAACAACGACAGCCACGGCCGCTGGGTGAATGGGACCATCGCCACCATCAAAAAGATTGACGCGCGGGAGGAAACGCTGCTCGTCACGCTTCCTGACGGAAGCGATGAGGAAGTGACGCCTTACCAATGGGACATGTTTCATTTTGAGCTGGACGCGACATCTCAGCGGCTCATCCAGGTCTCCCTCGGGCAATTTATCCAATTCCCGGTCCGGCTCGCCTGGGCCATCACGATCCACAAAAGCCAGGGGCTCACGTTTGATAAGGCGGTCATAGATCTGTCCCATGGAACTTTCGCGCACGGGCAGCTCTATGTCGCTTTGAGCCGCCTGAGAAGCCTCGCAGGATTGATTTTGACTCGTCCCGTGAAAAAAGGACACATCCTTTTGGATCGACGCATCCAGAAATTCATCACTGATTACCAGTACGAACTGTCGGAGACAAAGCGCCCGATGGACCGAAAAATCAACTTGATCCGGGAGGCGATAAAGAACCGGCAGGATCTCATGATCGAGTACCTGAAAAGGTCGGACGAGAAAAGCCACCGCAGGGTAACGCCGCTTACAGTGAGCGAAATGGAATTCCAAAAGCGGTCCTTTCAAGGTCTTAAGGCGTATTGCCACAGCCGTGGCGAGGAGCGGGTTTTTAGGGTGGACCGGATTCTCGAACTGCGAGTGGTGGAAGATTAGAATGCTACGGAGACGGCATAAAGCCTTTTTCCATCCACTCACTGAGATCCGCGCCGAACCATTCCGAAGGAAGCTCGCGTCCCAAACCCCGCTTCTTACAGGCCTCGTAGACGAGCGCGCCGGCAGCCGCAAACTGGATTCCTACTCCCGTATTGCTCTTGTAGTAGATGATCTGCCGCTCGCTTGTTCTTCCCGGATGTTTGCCGGCGAGGATCTCGCCCAATTCGCAGACTTTCTCCCAGCCAAATTTGCCGCCGTCGATCAGGTCGAGAAGCTCCCGCTGCTGATTCGTGACCGCCGTTTCCTTATTGTTGAGGACGATAAAATCGCTTCGGATCATCGTCGCGGGGTCCGCTTCGGTGCGCCGGTGCACGCCGTCGGTGTTGACGATCGTCGTCACGAGTTGCCCCGGCTCCAGCAGCTTACCTTCGAAGACCGGCTGGCTTGAATTGGTGGCGCACATGACAATGTCCGATCCTTTGATGACGGCCTCGGGGCTGCTCACGGGTTGAATTTCGACGTTCAGCAGTTCCGTCATCTCCTCAGCGAATTTCTCCCGGTGCTCCCTCGTGTGACTGTAAACTTTCACCCGTTCTATGTTGCGTACGCAGCAAATCGCCTCCAGGTTTCGGCGCGCCTCGTTTCCTGAACCGAACAAACCGACGACGTTGCCGTCTTTCTTCGAGAGTACGCGGTGGGCGACTCCTGTGGTAGCTCCGACCCTTATGGCAGAGAGACTGAAATCGTGAATGAGAGCGAGCGGCTCGCCCGTCTCAAGGCTAAAGAGAAGGACGAAACCCCAACTTCGCTTCAGCGGAGAGGGAAAATCCATCCTTTTACTTCCCCCAACGACCCTTTCCTGAACAATGGTCGAGTCATAGCGAAGCGCGGCTACGCCGGAGCTCGGGACCGCGCCGGGAATAATGTTCGCCATATATCCCGGCTTATCGAGATCGGGCGGAACCTTGTAGCGGGTCCGCGGCCGGTTCACCGCGATTCCCCTTGCTTCTTCCGCAAAAGCCCGCTCCATCGCCTCGATGCAGTCCCGCATCGTAAGGACTTGCCTGACTTCCGGATCACTGATCAAAAGCACTGGAGAGTCTCCCTTCCGCTCCCTTACAAAACCAGCCTCGACTTCTGAGCGCAGCCTATAACAGCGTTCGACCGTGTCAAGGAGCCGTTGCCGACGGCTCCGCACAGAACCTGTGTTCCTTCACAAAACGCGCATTTCGGAATCGGAAAATCTCCCCCAACCCCTCTTTTTCAAAGAGGGGAGTCGAAGTCAAAGGAAAAAACGGTTGACGGTCAGCGAGCTATCAGCATAAGATCTTGCCATATTAGATTTCAGGGGGAGTGTAAGATGATCTTCTTAACCAACGAACATGTGGAACAGGTGCTCGACATGACCACCTGCCTCAGAGCCATGGAAGAAGCATATCTCGAGCTCAATGAGCAGCGCGCGGGTTTTCGCCCGCGCATTGACTTTTATGTTCCGCAAGAACCGCACTATTACCGCTGGGGCACCATGGAGGGAGCTTCTCGAAAGTTGGGTGTAGTCGCGATTCGCATGAAATCCGACATCTTGGTGTGGGAAAAGCACGGGGACCTCGAGACGGAGGAGAAATATTGTATCCGGCCGGGAACGTACTTCGGCTTGATTTTTCTCTTGAGCGTCCGCAACGGAGAACCTCTCGCCCTCATCAATGACGGATACCTGCAGCATATGCGAGTGGGCGCTTGCGCGGGTCTCGGCGCTAAATACCTGTCGCGAAACAATTCGAAGGTGCTTGGGATGATTGGATCGGGCGGCATGGCGCGGACCTACGCGACCGCTATCCGCCAGGTTCGTCCCATTGAACTCATCCGGGTCTTCAGCCCGACCAAGGACCATCGTGAACAGTATGCAAGAGAGATGAAAGAAAAGTTGAAGATCGAAATCGAAGCCGTCGAGTCGGCCGATAGAGCGGTGAAAGGCGCGGATATCGTCGCGCTCACCACTGACTCGCTCATTCCGGTCATCAAGGCCGATTGGCTCGATGCCGGTATGCACGTCACCAATGTCCGCAACAACGAAGCGGGGCCGGACATCCTGAAGCGAGCGGACGTCATCGCGCGTCTGGGGGATTCCACCATGCTCCTCGACCATCCTCCTCCGAATACCATCGGCGGAAGCGACGGAATGTTCGCCTATTTTGCGGGAACTGACGAAGAGAAACAGAAAATTCCGCGCGCGCCGCTGCGTGAGATCGATGACGCCAGGATCGGAACGATTCCGAACCTCATGGCGGGACGCTGGGCCGGCCGCACGAGCGACCCGCAGATCACCTTCCTCAACAATTCCGGCACCCAGGGCCTTCAGTTCGCCGCCGTGGGCGGAACCGTCTATGAGCTGGCCAAGGCCAAAGGGTTGGGCCATCCTTTGCCTCTGGAGTGGTTTGTCCAGAATATCCGGGATTAGCCCGACGGAGATAGATGCCCGAGATGTGGCTTTCATTCTTCAGGGGGTGAAGCAACACTTCCATGGTCATTGCGGCGGAAGCGGGAATCCAGATCGGGTGCTGGGTTCCCGCCTGCGCGGGAACGACGGGGGAACGATGCATTCCCCGGAAAGGTCACCGCCCTCTTTCGATTTTATCGCGGATGATTTTCGGGATAGGAACCACTTTGAAATGATCTTCACGGCCCTGAATGCAGATGGTCCTCAGCTTGCCGCGGGCCTTGACTTCGCTTCCGTCCTCGATAATGACCTCAAAATTCAAGGTGCGTTCCGTCATCTGTAGGAGTCTCAATCGAACGGCCACCTTTTCATCCACCAAAATCGGACGAAGAAAATCGAGCGCCGCGTGATGCCTCGCCCAACCCAGTTGTTTCTTTCCCCCAGAGGCCCAGTAATCTCTTACCGGCAATCCGAAGGAGCGGAAAAAAGACTGCTCGGCCTCCTGCATCCAGGCAAACAATTGATGAAACTGCGCGATGCCGGCCGGGTCCGCCTCGTGGAATAAAAGCCGCCGCTCAATGGTGTGCTCCAGGACAGCCTTCATTGCGACGCGCCGCCTTGTAGCCGTCGCACTCCCTATTCCCTGCTCCCTGCTCCCTGCCACTTAGTCGATCTTTCCCGAGGTAGAAACCTGTTCTTTTTTGTCATAGTTTAGGTATAGATCGCGAATGGTAAACCCTATGCGCCTACCCGTTCCGCATCCGCTTTTTTAGCGGCGCCCGACCAGTCACCGTAGAAAGTGTTTTGCATAGTTTCGAGGTTCCATTTCATTAGCGGTACTGCGTCACCGTGTCTATCAAAGCCGGCCGCCCCTCTTTCTTCAGCACAGCGAGAGCCCGCTTGAGTGCCGGCCCGATCTCCTCTGGATTCTCGATCGGACCTTCGGCATACCAGCCGAAAGCCTGGGCGAGCCTGGCAAAATCCGGAGGAGGATGGTCAATTTCCATGCCGATGGCCGCGCGTTCGACGGGATTCCCTCTCTGTTTAGCCAGCCGGATCTGGTGTCCCCAATCATTATAGTAACCTCGGTTGTTGTACATCACGACCAGCATCGGGATTTGCTCATGGGTGGCCGTCCACAAAGCGCCTCCGTCAAACAGAAGATCACCGTCCGGCTGAATATCGACCACGAGCTTTCCACTGCCTCGATGGGCGAGAGCGATACCGAGGGAGAGGCCGAATTGCGTGCCGGTCCCCAGACTCTTGCCCGGATGCTGCTCGGGCCGCGTGAAAGACCAGATCCGGCGCGTCCAGTCGTTCAGCGTGTTCGCGGTCAAAACCCAATCCTCGTCTTTGATCACCTGCCAGATCTCAGACGCCAGTCGGGCGGTAGAAATGGGCCTGCTATCCCAGTTTTGCTTCGCCTCTTCCATCCATTGTCGCCGCAAGGCGCTGCTTGTGCGGCTGTGATGGCTAAATCGCTGCTGGATAAGGCTTTCTTTTCCTCGCGCAAGCCCCTGACAATACTCCACCAAATAGGGAAGCACCGCGCGAGTATCTCCCAGCACTTGTAAATCAACCTCCTGGAGCCTCTGGTAATCATGCGCCCACTTGCTGATCTCCAGGTCGCCGAAGCCGATGTCCACAATTTTAGCTTTGGGCGAAAGAATCGGTTTATGATCTCCGCTCTCACGGTCAATTTCCACGAAATTGTCGTAAAGATCCCGCACGTCGAGCGCGACAACCAGGTCAGCCTCTCTCAGGATTTCTGAACCTGTAAGGCAAAGCGGGTGGCCGGTCGGAAAATTGAGACGACTATTGAGGTCGATCACGGCGGCTCCCGTCGTCTCTGCCAGTGTTACCAGTTGATCGAAAGAGGCCGGATGGCGTCCGAGATAATCCGCGATAATGACCGGATTGTTCGCGGCAACAAGCATCTCCGCAACGCGACGGATACTGGAAAGATCTCCCAGAATCGGCGGCGGCACCTTTAGTCTTTCCTTGTTCGGGAGAGGGACCTCAACCTGAAGCTTCATCTCCTGGAATGGCATCTCAAAGCAGATGTAAACCGGTCCGTGCGGCTCTGTCATCGCAATTCGATAGGCGCGGGCAAACGATTCGGGAATGCTCTCGACGGTAAAAGGCTGGTCGTCCCATTTTACATAATCTCGAATCGCGTTCCCTTGAAGCGTTGCGTTATGGATCCAGTCGATGCGGCGTCGCTTTGGGACCGACATAGCCCCGCAGCCACCCACGACGATCACAGGAACCCGATCGAGATAGGCGTAGTACATAGAAAACGTGCCGTGGAGGAGCCCCACCACGTCGTGGACGATCGCAGCCATCGCTCTTCCCGTGGCCTTCGCGTATCCATGCGCGACACCGACCGCAATCTCCTCATGGTTGCAGGTAATCATTTGGGGCATCCAGTTCCCGCCATAGTTCACAATCGAGTCATGAAGCCCCCGAAAGGTGGAGCCCGGGTTCAAAGCCGCGTAATCTATTTCGTAAAGCTTAAAGAGATCGACTATCAAGTCGGAGCCGTATCTATCTTGAGACATGGTTAAGCGTTTCCTTTCGATGAAAAAATAAAGCTCGCCGCCGGGTCCTCCGGCCGCGCAAAACCAGTGTATGAACCGCGGGTAAGCTTAGAACCGGGGCAGGGCGGCTAGAGCCTCCCTGATCTTCTCATCAGGAAGCTCATAATCCTCGAGCTTCCCCGAAAGATAGGCTTCATAGGCGGAGAGATCAAAGTAGCCGTGTCCGGACAATAAGAACCCGATAACCTTCTCCTTCCCCTCCTCGCGGCACCTGACGGCTTCGTCGATAACGCATTTTATAGCGTGGGCCGGTTCCGGCGCCGGAATAATCCCCTCGGTCCTCGCGAACGCGAGCGCCGCCTCAAACACCTCGGTCTGGCGGTAAGCGACAGCTTCGATGAATTCATGCTTTTTTAATCCGCAGACAAGCGGAGCGTCTCCATGGTAGCGCAACCCTCCCGCATGGATCCTTGGCGGAACAAAACTCGAACCCAAGGTGTACATTTTTAGAAGCGGGGTCAAACCGACTGCGTCGCCAAAATCATAGGTATAGACGCCTTTGGTCAACGTCGGACAGGCGGTCGGCTCAACGGCAATGGCACGCAGCTCTCTGGCTCCTTTGAGCTTATCGGCGATAAAGGGAAATGCGTAGCCTGCGAAATTGCTGCCGCCTCCCACGCAGCCGACGACGATGTCGGGGTAGTCGCCGACCAACTCGAATTGTTTTTTGGCTTCGAGTCCCATGACGGTTTGATGAAGAAGAACATGATTCAATACGCTGCCGAGGGAGTAGTTGACATCGCCATGAGTCGCCGCATCCTCGACGGCCTCGCTGATCGCGATTCCGAGACTGCCCGGACAATCGGGGTCTTGAGCAAGCATCTTTCTTCCGGCGCCAGTCCTGCTCGTCGGGCTCGGCAAGACCTCCGCGCCCCAGGTTTCCATCATGATTCTTCTATAGGGTTTTTGCTCATAACTGACCCTGACCATATAGACCGTGCATTCCATGCCAAAAAGATTGCAGGCAAAGGCCAGAGCGCTCCCCCACTGTCCCGCTCCGGTTTCTGTCGCAATCTTTCTCACGCCTTCTTGTCGATTATAGTACGCCTGAGCGACTGCAGTATTCGGCTTGTGACTTCCGGCCGGGCTGACTCCTTCGTACTTGTAATAAATCCTTGCCGGCGTCTTAAGAAACGCCTCCAGACGCCGGGCTCGGTACATCGGCGTCGGCCGCCACAGGGAGTAGACCTCAAGAACCTCCTCCGGGATGTCAATGAAGCGCTCGGTGCTCACCTCCTGACGAATGATTTCCTGAGGGAAAATAGGCTGAAGCGCCTCAGGCCCGACAGGCTTGCCATCCGGGCCTAGAGGCGGATCGAGAGAATAAGGGAGATCGCTCGCGATGTTGTACCAGCGAGTCGGCAATTCTTTTTCACTTAACAGAATCTTGGTCTCAGACATGCATCATTCCTGTTCTAGATAATCCTTCAATCGGATCTGCTCATAACCGTTCGGCCGCGCCCGCTCGAAACGGCTTTTCACGAGAGGGTCCACGGTCGCATCTATTCCCATCCGCGTGATCGGCGCGTCCCGGCTTTTTTTCATCTCGTCCAGGGGAAATCCGAAGGTGTCCGGAACCCTGAGAATATCGCGATCAAAGTCGACGCGCGTGGCGATTGCCCACAAGACGTCCTCCACGTCATAGATGTTCACGTCCTTGTCCACGACCACCACGATCTTTATCCATGGATGGGCCAGAGCAGCCATGGCAATATTCTTTCCGATGCCCCGCTGTGTGGGTTGGACTTCATCGATCTGGACCACAGCGACCAAGAAAAAGGGAAGAAGAGACACATTCCTCACGCAAGGCGCTACTTTACGGAGCATCGGCAGAAGCTCCATCTCGATCGGAACGCCACAAAGGGTATGGTCTTCAATCGTCCCCGTGAGAAGGGTTTGCATAATCGGCTTCTGCCTATGGGTAATCGCCGAGACCTCAAATACCGGCTTGGGCGACGTGGAGCCGTAATATTGAAGGACTTCGCCCATAGGACCTTCCTCGAGGTAAGTATTCGGCAAGATTTGCCCCTCGATAACGATTTCGGCCGAGGCGGGCACTTTCAGGTCCACGCTCTTGCACTTCACCATCTCTATTGGATAGCCGGCCAGCGCGCCCGCATACTCGATCTCATCCACTTCTCTTGCGACCCTTGTCGCCGCAGCAAGGAAGAAATAGGGATCTGGACTGATCACCGCCGCTACCTCGACGGGCTCGCCTCTCTGCTCCGCCTCTTTGTGAATAAAAAACAGGTCCATATTGATGACGAGTTGAATCCCGAGGCGGTTTCCCTCCCGAAGCTGCATCCGATGAAACGATGCGTTGTAGGTCTTTGTCTTGGGATCTTTGGCGACCACGATCGCGGAGTTTATAAACGGCGCCGCGTCACCCCGGTACTGGTGAGGTATCGGAAGGATCTCACCCACGTTCACATTTCCTTTGTAGACGACCTCCTGGCACGGCGCACGATCCACCGGAACGGGTTTTCGCCGTTCCGCGTGAAAGCGCCTGATCCACTCTTCTACAACCTCCTCTTCGCGCACGTTGAATATGCGCGCCAGCTTGTCCCTTCCACCGTAAAGATTCCCGGCATACCTGAAGTCCGTACCTTCGACATTTTCAAAGAGAACGGGTCTCTTAAGCTCCGTCTGTGCGCGCTTGAGAACCGCCATGAGCTCCGTGTCTCTGTGGACCGTTCTTTTTACGTGAAGGAGCTCAGCGTTCTGATCGAACAGCTCGATCAGATCTCGAATGCTTCGAACCGGCATACTTTGATTTTTTTCGTCTTGGGCTTTGCTTACAGCCATACTCACTCCCAAACGGTGATTGTTACCTTTGCCTCGCCGAGCGCGCGGCCCGGATTAGCTATCCATACCAGGAGAGGCGCTTGACCTGCAAACGACCTTGGCGAGAGCCTGTTGAATCTCGATGCCTGCCGGGCTGTTCTTACCTGGACACGTCCTTTTCGGCTCCGGGCCCATTTCACCACTTTATTGACTCGCCTCATCGGCCAGAGAAAAGTCGAACACCTGCGCCAGGGGGATTGCATCTTTGATCTTGAGACTCTCCCTGCCGGTATCGAGGATTTCTTTAGTCAACTCAGGATTCAGGCGGCCCGACAGAACAATCCCGTCGAGATCGCCCTCGTACATTCTTTGCACGAGGCCGCCGTCTTTGATACCGAACTTCTTTTGAATATAGGGGATCATCGCTCCTGAATTTTCACGATACTGTTTCACCGCGCGATTCCAGGCTCGGAGAAAGCGCACAAGCCTGCCGCGGTCTTGCTTGATCTTGGCATCCGTGGTCACCACTCCGGTTTGGAGGTAACGCATATAGTCTCGGCCCGCGATCAAAAAGTTTAAAGCCCTGATCCAGGGCCAGGTAGGTTGAGGGAGGGGTCAGCATCGCGCCCGCGACTTTACCGGTCAGCAGGGAATGGTAGCGCACCGCGGTATTTTCCGTGCTCAGGATAATCACGTCCTTTTGCGGATCGAGACCTTTTGCCTGAAGGATACGACGGGTCATGACTGCGGCTGTGCCTTCCAAAGAGCCCACAGCGACCGGTTTACCTTTCAGATCTGCGGCCGAGCGCACCGAGGACGCGACGATCAGCTCATGAGAAGGCCGGTCTCTCGTCACCGAAATAACTTTTAGAGGCAGGCCGCGCAGGGCCGCGACAAAACCGCTGCCAACGTGGCAAGTAGCGTCGATCTCTCCGGACATAAGACTGCTGATGCCGACCTGGCCCCGAACCACGAGCACCTGCAGGTCCAGCCCCTCTTCAGCGAAAAATCCTTTTTCCTGGCCGTAAAAGAGATGGGCGTAGCTCAAGCTTGGCCCCGGGATGCTCACGTAAAAGCGCTCCGCACCCAATGCTTTGAAAGGCAAGCACGAGAGAATCAAAAGCCCCAGCCAAAGGCAGAAGACTGGCTTCAAGTTCATTTTAGCGACGTCACTGGTCCTAGTCCCAAACCCGATCCTTCCCGACATCGCTCCCTCCTAGACTATTTCCGTTTAAGAAACGTTTCGCCAAAATCATCTTCGTACCGTCGATAGCTCTTAAAATAGAGAGGCCAATCAATCTCGCCAATCTTCAGGTTTCTAACCCGTTCAGATTTCGGGGCCACATCGATCCTGGAAGTGGTTCGGCCCAGGGCCACGAGCACTTCCTGTCCTTCACGAGAAAGAATGTAATCTATAAAGAGCCTTGACGCATGAGGATGAGGGGCACTCTTGGGCAAAGCAATAGACATGGGAGGATTGGGTATAACGGGTTGTATCGCCACCCAATCAATGGGGGCCCCTTTTGCCATCAGTTCGTCCGCGGTAAACGTGCGCAGGGTTGGCAAGAGCGAAAACTCGCCCGCGGCAAGGAGATGACCCAACAGGGTATGACCCTTGCGGATTTGAACATCCTGGTTAGCAAATTCTCGCATAAACCGCCTTCCGCGTTCCTCGCCCATGAGATGCAGAACGGTGATGTACCATTCAATATCGCCTTGGTCCAAACCCATCTTCCCTTTCCACTTCGGATGGAGAAGATCTTCATACGTACGGGGGAGATCACGAGGGGCAACCTGCGACTTGTTGTAACCGATCACCTCGAGGTTCGCATAAATTCCCGCCCAATGCCCCCTTTTGTCTTTATAAATGCCTCTAATGAAAGCCCTCTGAGGAGACTCATAGCGTTCGAGAAGACCTTGCTGGTCCAACATCATCACCTGGGATCCATTGATGTAATAAGCATCGGCCAGGTGTCGCCCTCCCCTTACCTCTGTGAGGATCTTCTGCGCGAGCGCTTCCGCGCCTGCCCGGTAGTAGTCCACTTCGATGAAAGGGAATTTATTCCGAAACGCATTGAGGAATGTCGTCATCATTGTGATCGGTGGCGTTCCGTAAAGCATTACTTTCTTTTCCTTCTTGGCTTCCTCGACCAGAGGCTGACCACTGGCAGGAAACGAATAGACAAGAAGCGCCAAGAAGACGACTATGATGGCTCTGTTCCTTCTCATGACTTCTCCCGGAACAACCATAATTCTAGGTCGATCATGGTAGCGGTGAATAATGCGGGCGCTAACGCCACTTTCATTTCTTGATCAGGTGACCCCATTTTTCTTGAATTTGTTTCTTGTATTCCGGCGTGAAGGTCATTGATTTTCCGAACTGATCGATCCAATCCCAGGGTTTGCACGCATTGATCAGGACCCGGCCGCAAGTGAGATCGCCCACCGCGCGCTTCGCCGGATTGATGACCGGATCAATGCGGGCGCTCAACGTTCCCCTCACGATGTCGATCTGGTCTTCCGGAACGCAGCGTGTGGTCATCGCCCATAGAACGTCGGTGAGATTCGATGGATCGATGTCTTCATCCACGGCGACATAGTAACGATAAGCGCTGCCCGAGCCTCGCGCAGACGTCGCCGTGAGCAAGGCCATCTTCGCATGCCCGGCAAATTGCTGCTTCAGTGAGATGACGATAAAAAGTCCGTTGCAATGAGCCCAAACCCCCTGAATGCCCGGCAACGCGGTTCTTTCGAGCGCCTCCCACACAGCCATGGCGGCATGAGGAGTGGAACCCAGGCTGATGTTCCGGTCGCAGCCGGGAGGTCCTGTCAGAATAGGATCATTGCGATGATAGACCGCTTTGACCTGAATCACGGGCTGAGGGATCGGCTCCTGGCTGTAATACCCGGGCCATTCCCGATATGGCCCCTCCATTCTGGAATCAAGGTCGGGCGGAGGAACCTCCCCCTCCACGACGATCTCTGCCGACGCCGGAATCGGCAGACCTGTTAACGGCCCTTTGATAATCTCTATAGGCTCACCGCGGATCCAGCCCGCGACGTCCAGCTCGGATTTGCCCCAGGAAGCGCTCCAGGTAGCCGCTTGAAATAGATCGTTTCCCTGTCCATAGCAGGCCACCACCGGACATGGTTTTCCTTTTGCCCAGTACTTCTTCGCTACAATCATCCCATGATGATGGGCCTCCACAAAAAAACCGACCGTTTTTTTGTCGTGAATCATCTGCCGGTAACAGCTCATGTTCACCCAATCGTCATCCGGATCGCGATTAATCACCAAAGTGCCGGTCCCGATGTATCTGCCACCTTCCAGCGACCGCCATTTGGGAGTCGGAAATTTCAAAAGATTGACTTTCTCTCCGACGTCCGAGTTTTCCAGCACGGGACCGTCGCTGACTTCCTTGGGCGGGATGTAGCCGACCTGTCTGCGTCTCTCCCTGATCGAACGCAGAAGCTCAAGACTATCCTGCTCCGGAGAAATCCCCAGGACCAACGCCTGTTTCTTTATGCTGTTTTGATGATTCGCCAGCACGCGGAATCCCGGAGGATACCCTGGAATTTTGTCGAACAGGACAACGGGATTTTCCGGGTAGTTCTGCAGCATCTCAGCCACGGCCCCGATCTCCAGATCCCAATGAGCTCCCTCGACCAGCCGCAACATTCCAAACTCATTCACTCCGGCAAGAAATTCCCTCAAATCACGAAATCCCATAGAACCTCCCGTCTCAGATCGTCAGCTGTCTGTTGACTGTCCATTTTTGGTGGCCGGGTTGCGCTTAGATCAACAATTTTTCCCACTTCTGTGCCATTTTCTTTTTGAGCTCCGGGCTCATACCGGTCACCCGAGGAAAATCCTTCCGCTCGTAGGGACGGGTGGCATCGATAATAGCGCGCGAGTTCAGTCCCGCCGCCCCTGCCGGCAGCATCGGGTCCAGAGGGCCGCTCCAACACCGCCTTACGATATCGATCGACTGTTGCGGGTCCGACCGAGTGCAAATCGCCCATATCACATCGTCGCTGTCAAAGATATTCACGTCGTCATCGACTACGACGACATACCTTCCCATGTAGCCTCCCGCCCGGCATTGCCCGGCGATCACTGCCGCCTGTTTGGCGTGTCCGGGATACCGCTGTTTGATTCCCACGATCACCATAAGACGGCTCGCCGCGGGATGAACGGCCACGCCGGTAACATCGGGAACTCCGGTTTCTTCGAGCGCGTTCCATATCAGCGCGCTGCGTAACAGAGATCGATAAAAACCCTGACCCACGGAAGGCTTAAGAGGCGGAGCGCCGCAAAGGATCGGGTCACTTCGATACATAAGCGTATGGATTCGAACAACCGGCTCCGGTCTTCGATGGCTCGCATAGTAACCGGTCCATTCTCCAAAGGGGCCTTCCTCCTTAAGGTCGCCCGGAATCATTTCGCCCTCGATCGCAATCTCCGAATTGGCGGGAATGGGAAGACCGGTTTTAGGCCCTGAGATGACCTGGATCGGCTCTCCCCGAACTCCTCCCGCATAGGCAAGCTCGTTCATCCCATAAGGAACGTCAATGGAAGCGGCAATAAAGAGAAGCGGGTCCTGACCGAATGAGATCGCAACCGGACAGCTCTTCTGGTTGTCGTAGTATTTTTGACGTTGGATTCTCCCGTGCTTTCCCGGCGAGATATAGAGGCCCACGCTTCGCTCGTCATGGACCATAGATCGATACGTTCCCAGGTTTACCCATCCTTCTTCCGGGTCTCGGGTAATAACCAAATCCGCGGTTCCGATATACCGGCCCCCGTCCTCCTCATGCCAGCGAGGCGCGGGAAACTTGAGAATCGAAATATCGTCGCCTGTTAAAACATTCTGCAGGAGCGGGCCGTCTTTGACGACCTCAGGCTCTATGGGTTTAATTTGCCGCACCTTATGGCGCCATCTTTGAACAAATTCGAGCGGAGAAATCCTGGGCGGAAGCCCGGTGGTGAGAGCCAGTCGCTCGACAGTCTCAATCTCGGCGCTGAGGACCCGATAGTTCTTGGGATAATCGGGTATTCCGTCAAAAAGAATCGATGGCGGCTGCTTGTACTTCTCACAAAGCAACTCGGTCACCGCGCCGATCTCCAGGTCCCAATGCGCGCCGGTGACTTTTCGAAGCTGGCCGAGCCTATCTACGGCGTCGATCCATTCACGGAGACCCCTATAGTTCCATACCTGCTCTGATTTGGCTGCGATCGCCATCCTTTTATTCCTCCCCTCTAAAAATTATCGACGGGACGATATTCCGCCTTCGTTTTCCTGCGCAACAAAAGTTGCGGGTCTCGCATCCCATGTCTCGGTTGAAAAAACAGGAGATCCCGGCTACGAGTGCTCCGCGCATCAACTAGACGCGCCGCCACACACCAGCTCGATCCACTCTTTCGCGCTGGTCACCGTGGCCAGGAGAGGCAGGATCTTCTCCACAGAGAATCGGTGCATCTCTTCGCTGCCGGCAGCGCAACAGTCTTCGAGAAGAACGACCCGGTAACCGGCGTCGCACGCGTCCCGAGTGGTCCCTTCAACCGTAAAGTTGGTTGCAACTCCCAGAACAACCAGAGTTGTCCGTCCCAAGGCTCTTAAAAGAAGCTCGATCTCAGTGCCTGCAAAGGCGCTGATTCTCTTTTTTTTGACCAGCCACTCGTCGGGCCGGGGAGTTAATTCATCATGAATAGCCGCTCCCCAGGTTTCCTCGACCAGCACAGGGAGACCTTTCACCGCCGAAAAAAAACCGCAGTTTTCCGCCACGTCCGATCGGTCAGCGCGAAACATCACGGAAACGTATATCACCGGAATCCCCGCCCGGCGTGAAGCCGCAATCACCTCTTTTGTAGAAGCAATGACGTTTCTCTCCTTCACCTGGGCGGCAAATCCCCACGGCGCAAGGCCTCCATTTTCGTGAACAATATCATTCTGGTAGTCCAGGACCAGGAGAGCCGTCTTCGCGGGATCAATATCAAAACCTGCGGTCATCCTATTACCTCCATAATGAACTGCCCCCGATGGGTATCCACGCCGGCCCTTCACGAGGCCCGGGATGCGGCCCGAAGCACTATATAAAAACACAAACGCTAAAAGCAACCGAGGAGAATCTGCCGTTACTCTGGCGGAGATCCAACGCTCGCCCGCTGCCTTAGAAATATAAGCTTTGGCTGTTTAGGCATGATGTCTCTCTTCGTCATTCTCGTGGAAGCGGGAATCCAGTCTTTTCTTTGTGTTATTGTGGCTCGCCCTAGCCCCCCTAGCCGCCCTAGCCCGCTTCTCCAGAACTGAAACCCTGAATTGTGTTAACGCCGCAAACCGCTCGACGCTTTGACCGTCGACTCCCGCTGCTCCTCGGTTGGCCGCTACCTTCTGCCAGGCTGCTTTAAGCGTCTCTGCTCGGTACACTTTATCTATCAGGCTAAACCA
>JACQUW010000031.1 GCA_016210115.1 Deltaproteobacteria bacterium
ATTCCAAGAGGCGCTGAATTGGGATGACTATTGACCCTAATGGTGCGAAAAGAGGCTTTTTTTCGCATTCTTGAGAAACTGAATCCTTTCAATCCTCTCCGATCCCAGTGCCAATGCCGGCCGTCTCGGGACCTCCGAGCTTCGAGATCACGTCTATCTCGGATCTCTCAATCTCCAGTGCCTTCTTGAAGGCTTCTTCGGCTGTGATCGCCGGAGTGCCTTGGCTGAGGTAAGCCTCCAACTGCCCTTTTAGCCAGTCCGCACCGGCGCGGCCAATACTAGCTCCCGACTTGCCAATGCAGCGCTGGCTCACTAACTTTATCGCTGTTAGAATAGACGCTTGACGCTCCTTTGCGGCCGCCATCTCCCACCAGAAATGCCTGAGCCTGGGATGATGGAGGAACAAGTGGGAGAAACGAAAATAGACTTTACCAATAAGGCGTTCGATCTCAGCCAAGGCCTGGAAGGAGTCGTCGCTTTTTAGCTTCTCCATGCGCTTCCACCCGAAAACGGCGTGGCTTCGATCGAGCAGCTGCCTGTGGCGAGCCCCGATTTTCTCGCTCGGTTGATCGGCTACCGCTCGGAGTTCCCTTGCCGTGCCAAGAAAACCATCCTTCAAGATACCGAGAGCGCCGGTCTCGTGGTGCAGGTGAACAGTGCCCGTTCGAGCGACATTGATGTCCCATCTTTTTTGCTGGTCCATTTTCTGTCCTCCAAAAAAGAGCCCGGGCTCTGGGTTAAGACCTCTGGCCGCTTCAGTTAAGAAATCTTGGTCGAAGAGGTTATTTTGGAATCTCCTCTGTGAGGGTTCGTCTCATCCAGTTCTCGATTTCTTTCTCGATCCACCTGGTCAAGTTTGGGTGAGGGGCCAGACCCTTTCCATTGAGTGTGTAAGGCAGACCAGCCAGAATGCGCTGGTATGGGCCTGCGCCTGTTGGCCTATCGGCGATAACTAGGACCCGTCCGCCATCGCCGCTTGCCTCCTCAATGATAGTTCTCACCTTAGCTACTGCCTTAGTCCGCTGCGCTGGCCAGTCTTCTCTTACCGTGGCACCGACAACGGCCCTAAACTTTTGAGGAGCTCGCTCCTGAATGAAACTTGCCTTTAGCTTTAGTTGTTCCAGCCAAAATTGATCCTCATGATCCCCCCCAGCACCGTGAGCCAACAGGATTACCGTCTCGCGCTTCGGGTCTTTACTTACCTCCAGGACTCGGTCCAGAAGGACCTCGGCGATCAAAGCATCGTTATCGAATCCACCAGACGTGTAGAGAATGGCTCCAGTTTTAAGTCTTGGCGGAGGAAAAGCCGGGCCGCCGATGTAGACTTTGGGCGGCGGCGCCCGGCCGATAAGGTATTCCAGCTCTCCTTTTAGACTTAAGGATATGTCATAGAGCCGGAGAATCAGAATTCTCCGCGCCCCTCTTGCCGCCACCTTTTCGAGAGCTTCTTGCAGCGTCTCATGATCGGCCATGCCAAAACCGATTTCTACGTTGTAGCGCGGTGAAAGCGGAAGGATGTTGGCAGTAAGCGTCTCGTTGATATATTCGCCGGCCCCGTGAGGCATAACAACAATCCCTAATTCTTCCGGTCGTGGGGAAACAAACTCGTTCGCTCTGCGCTTCAGCCAAAGGGCAACATTAGCGTGAGGAAGGATCTCTTTATCTCTTACGTAGCGAACAGGAAGGCCTTTTAGCGTTCTCTCGAATATATGCGCCATCTGCATCGATCCGGTGTGTTTAAAGCCCAGGTGGAAGGGAACAATAACCGTGCGTAGATTCTTGTCTGCCGCGAGAGATTTCATTAGCTCTTGAGCCTTCTGGTTCTCCTCTCGCACAACTTTTTCAGCGCCTGCGTTGTGATAAAGGACCACAGCCTGGGTCTCCTGGAACGGCAACCTGTGTTTGGCTTCCGCTATGAGCTGATTGAGGGTGGAGCGAATCTCTTCGGCCTCTTCGTGATTCGTTGCTCCAAAGCCGACCACTACCAGGCGTTCTTTGAGTGGTTCTTGAGAAATTCCTTTTGCCCGTTCCTCCAGGATCTGAGCGAGTAAATAGTGGCCTCCGCTGGATGGTGCAATCTTTAGCCCTTCAGTATGACCGAGGAGCTTTTTTGTCTTCTTTAGGTGCGGGTCTCCGTCAGTCAGGACCAGCGGCAGGATAACGACGTCTCTTGCTCCGGCAGTTTTTAGCGATGCCACGCCTTCTTTTAACTTTGTTCGGATCCTGTCCTCGTCATCTGGATTCAGAGAAATGAAGACCAAAGCCGCATGGTACCCTTTCTTAAAATCCTCGAAGGTGTTCCTGATGTGCTGGTTACCCTGATAGCCCCTATCCGGCGCAATGACGAGAAAACCGGTTGAGTCTACGCTGCCGGCTGGGGCCACAACGGTTTTCAGCAAAACAAAAGCGATGAGTAGAGCAAATTGAAATAAGCGCATTGTTTTCATTTTTTCCTCCTGTTTTTTTGAGACTTCTGTTTAATACTTCAAAGTGAATCCGCCGTAGAAAACTCTCCCCGGCGTACGGCGGAAAATCGCTTGAGTATCGTCCAAAAGATTATCGATTCCAAAGTGGACCAGGATGCTTTTCCCTAGCTCTTTAGCAAGCCTCAGATCGATCTGAATGGTAGGCTCGGCTTTCTCGTTGGACTCGATCTTTCGGTTCCGGTTCAAGTCGAGAGCGCCGAATCCCTCGTCCCAACGCAGCCGTGTCGTAAAATTAAGCCCCCATGGCGTGTAATCCCAAGAGAGTTTGGACTTGATCGCGTTTCGTGCGCGGCTAAACAGCTGCTCCCCGGTCTTCTCATCGCGAGCCGAGAGGTTGATATAGCCGACCTCAAATGTCGTGTAGGAGAAAGGGCGGATTCCCCCGGTTAGCTCGACGCCTTCGAACCGCGCGCGACTCACATTTTCGTACTGGCAGGCCCTTGGAGCCGTCGGAGCGCACTCGATGAGGTCCCTGAGCTCATGGCGAAAAGGGGAGACTCCCACAAAGGCCCATGGAAGGCGGTATTCAACGCCAATGCTATAACTTCGGCCCTTCTCTGGCTCCAAGCCTGGGTTTCCCTGGATGAAGATTCCTCCAGGCTCGGTAAAGGCAGCATAAAGCTCAGTCAGGCTTGGCGTGCGAAACCCCTCAGTGTAGCTGACGCGGAATCGCACATGGTCCAGCGGCTTTAAGAAAAGAGTGACCGCCGGTGTGAAACGGGCTCTGATCTCCTCGTGTTTGGTTACCCTTGCGCCTGGGACAATAGTGAGCCAGCTTGTCGGGCTGATCTCGGCCTGGCTAAAAAAGGCATATTTGTCGATGTCGATGCGCTTCTTGGGCAACTCAGCGCCGATACCCCTTCTCTGTTCATATTCTCCCCCCACCATGAGGTGAAGCATGTCTCCAAATTGCCTCCCGTAGAGCAGCTCGGTTTCATAAAACTGTTCTCTGAAAGTCGAAGATTGGCTCCGTATGAGCGCCTCGTTGTCCTGACGGTGCACTTTGCTGTCCCGGTCGAAGAGCTGGATGTGACTTGTCAGCTTCAGTTCGGAATTGGCATCCAGGCGAAGCGATGGCTCAAGGATTATTTGCCAGCGCTCAATGTCCGAGGCGCTGATTCTCGGAGAAGGGATTGCGCGTGTCGGATTTCCAATCGAGGTTGATTCCCTGGCTCCATAGTGAACATAAAGCGGGAAAGTGAGCCTCTCGTGCAGCTTGTAGCTAACCTTGCTGCTGAAATCATAGGTCGTAAATTCAGGGCCGTCGGTCGCCGGGTCTTGCTTGCTGATATCAAAGCTGTCGCCGCGGCCGACGCCTCCGGAGAGGAAAATCCCGAAGTTTTCGGTTTTCATCTCTCCCGTGAACTGGCCGGCCTGCTGGCTGAGGCTCTCAAACTGGCTGCTGAGGCTCGCCCCCAGGGGTTTTGTCGCCTCCTTAGTGATTAAATTGATCGCCCCTCCCATGGCCTTGGTGTCATAGAGAACCGAGGCGCCGCCTTTGATGACTTCGATCCTATCGATGTCCTGAGTTTGAAGGTTTTGCGTGAAGACCGCTCCTTCGATGGTGCCAATAAGCTCCCGCCCATTCCTCAGAAACTGAATCTGATTGGTGCCGACACCTTGGATTTGAAAGCCCATAAAGCCGGCAGGCCGCCGGTTAAGCTGGATCGAGGGAAGATCCTGAAGCACGCGCTCCACGCGGAGAGCGCCCGCTTCTTGGATTTCTTTTTCCGTTATGACGTCCGTCTCTACGGGCGCATCCTGGCGCCGATGTTCCGTCCGCGTACCGGTGACCACCACCTCCTGAAGGTTAAAGGGTCTTTCCTGGCTGATACCCGGAAATGGCTGGATGCCTGCCATTACCCCCGCCAGCAGCATAGTCCTCCACTTCATAACTGTTTTCTCCTTCCACAGAATGCTTTTGGTCTTGCTGGCTGGAAGGCCGGTAAAAGGGAGGCCTTGTGGCTGGCTGGGTCTTTTCGTCAATGTTCTATTGCGAGCAATGCCTTTCTGGGGAATTCTAAAGTCACACTAATGCGGAACGATGGTTTCGGCCGCTTGCGGTCTACTCCGAAATTCTGACCCGAGATGAGGGCTGCTGAGCGCTTGAGCCGCCGCATTTTTTGCCCGCCGCCTGCGCCACTTCGGGACGATCCAGAGATAGGCTCCGGTCAGCGTAAGACCAATAATGACGACGCTGGTGAAGTCCATGAGCAGCTTACCCGCTTCGCCGCCGAGCTTTCCCGTATGCAGATCCTTCATCAGTTTGTTCCAGTTAATGCCGCGTTTCATTTCAGCGCCTGCGCGAGGCTGGGTGTTCTGGCGGTAGCTGTTTTTCTCCGTCAGCGCGCCGGTGACGGCATTGATCGTGATTTCACGGTCTTCGTCTTGCGCTTTGATCTTGTAGATAAGCGTGCCGCGTTCATCATTCAGATGGACATGCTTGATTGGAACATCGCCCCACACCTCCCGTGCCCTTGCGAGCGCCTGGGCGAAGCTAACCGGATGGCTTGTCAGATCGCTCACAGTCGTCAGCGCACCGGCGGTTAAGGGATTGGGTTTATTTTGCGGCTTGGCTCCGAACAGTTTCATCCACTCATGATTGAGGTAAATTCCTGTGACGCACACGATAATGATGAACAGCGAGAGCGCGATCCCGAGCCAGATGTGCCATTCACGAAATTTGATCAGGAGCCGGTTCTTAGAGGGTGGCTTGGCTTGAGCTATGGGTGGTCTGGTTGTTGCGGCCGAGTGGTTTCTCATTTCTCTTCTCCTCTTCTGCGGATGGATATTTTCAGAAGCTGTAGTTAAGGCCTATAAGAATCGTGCGGTTTGCGCCTTCAGTTTTCTTTACGGTCTCGCCGTTGGCCTTTCGCGTGAACTCGCTGCGGTCGGTATTCGTGAGGTTAGTGATTTCCAGAAAACCGTATAAGGCGCCGGTCAGCCGCTGGCGTACCGCAAGGTCGATTTTCCACGCCGCCTTGCCCCGCGTGACATCACCCGACGCTTCCTCGCTGGCTCCCGGCTTGACGAAATTGGCGGAGAAGGTAAAGATCGTTGATTTGGGAATCCACTCGTAGTCCGTTCCCAGATTAGCGATAAACTTGGGCTGTTCTTTGAACGGCCGTTTTTTTCCCGAGGAGTCTTGCAGCAGAGAATCCAAGACCGTCTGGTTTGACCAAAGGACGAGCCCCCGCGTCCAATCGAGACCCGTCCAATTGAATCCGAAGCGCTGCTCCAGTTCGATTCCCTTCAACCAACCGTCGCCGACATTTTGTACCTGAAAAATGCTCTTGCCGTTGCGATCCTCGCCGCTGTCTACCTCCTCGATTACGCCTTTGATCCATTTGTGGAAGAGGTTCAGTCCCAGGAACAAATCTCGACGGGCGTAATCGAGTCCCACATCGAGATTCCATGCGCGGGCCGGTTCGAGCGCCGGATTGCCGATCACGATTTTGGTTGTGTCCTCTTGCTCAAAGGGCGATAGCTCGTCGAATTTTGGCCGGTTTACGGCGCGCGATATAGCGCTCCTGAGACTCAGGTTATCGGTAGCGTGCCAGAGAGCATGAAAAGAGGGATTCGGGTCCAAAAAACCGCGTTTCTCTTTGGGCTGCGTCTTGTCGCGGGCCGAAAGTGCTACATATTCCACGCGCACGCCAGGCAACAGGCTCAAGCGATCGGTCACCTTTACTTCATTCTGTAAAAACCCTGCGTAGTAGTTTTCTTTAAGAAAGTAGGTGTCCTTAGGCGTGGTCTTGTCAGTAGATTTGCCGTTTTTGATCTCGATCTTCTCGTTCTCTCGGAAGCGGTCGCGAAAACGCAGTGACAGGCCGGTTTTAAATTCCTGGGGCAGGCCGAAAGTGAAGGGAACTGCCAGCTTCGCGTTGTAATTCCATGTCGCGTCTTCTTTCCTCCCGTCTTCGAGCTCGCGCTTATCGAGAGTCATCACGCTCTTGCTCTCTTTGAAAGCGTCTTTGAGCTTGCCGCCGCTGGTTTCGCGCGTCGAGTAATACGCGAAAGTATGTTCAAGTGTCCTGTTTGAGCTGAACTGATGGCGATGCTCGAGTGCGCCGCCGACGGTCAACTTCAGTTTGTCCTCCCGCTCTGTTTCCAGGCTCTCATCGCTGGCCGCCGCCTTGGTGAGGTCGCGTTCGGACTTCGCCTTCTGTCTTTTCTCGTTCAGGCGCAGGAGCAATGGTTTGACATGAATTTCGCCGCTCCTGTAGTACAAAGCCCCGTCGAAAAAGCCGTCGGTGGCCGTCAGCTTTTTTGATTCCTTCTCGCTCCGGGTTTTCTTTGCATCCCCGTTAGCTTTGAATTCGTTTTCCAGCTTGTCTTTAACGAAAGGATCGCGGTTGAAGCTGAACGTTCCCATGGCTCCCAAGAAATCGCCGAACTTCCCTCCTGCCGAGAGGCTGTTGCTCCACGTCCCGTCGCCGAAACGCTCACGCCCACCGAATCCCAAGCGCGCGTTCCCGCTGAAGCGCTCCGGAATCGGGCGAGTCTTTAAGTGCACGCGTCCAGCGAGGCCGTCGCTTTCATATTCCGCGGTCGGATTACGGATAATAGCGATTTCCTCAATCAGGTAGGCGGGCACGCGATTGAGCTGCAGCTCGCGCTTTTCTCCGCCGTCCGGCACCGGGACATTGTCGATCTGGGCGCGTGTAAACTCTTTGTCCAGGCCGCGCAGGCGTATGTCGTTGTTCTCTCCGGGAGCTCCGCCCATGAAGACACCCGGCATGCGTTGAAGGACGTCGCCAACGCGGCGGTTTGGCCGGTTATCGATCTGTTCGCGAGCGATAGATGTGCTGGGTAGGGCGGTGTTCAGCCGGCGTTCTTCGCGCGTCTTGATGGCTTTCTCTTCAACAACGATCTCGTCCAGATCGAAGAGCTCTTCCCTTTTTTCCTGCGCAAGCGAACCTTGGGGACAAATCAGAAGAGCGCTTAGGGCCCAATTTAAAACACTCACCATAACCGCCGCCTGCCTAAAGCCGCTTTTCTTCAACGTCAAAACCTCCTAAGAATCTTGTTTTTCTGGCTGGCTGAAGGCCTGCTGGAGAGCGGCCTTGTGGCTGGCTGGGTCTCTTGTGTTCTACTTCGTCAGGATCATTTTTTTCCCTTCGAGTAACCTTAAATACAGTTCTTTCGCTGGTGGATCATCACTCTTTTGCTTTCTTGTTTGCGGGGCCCGGCCCCTGGCCCACTAGAGCCAGAGGGCGAGCCCCGCTTCCCACCCAGAAAGGAGGCAAAGAGAGTGGGAATTATCGCTACGACCCGTTCTGGCTCTGACCCGCCGGGATCGAGTGAAGGGCCTCCAACTGATCCGCCACGGCTCGGAGTTCTCTTGCCAGGCCCAGAAAACCTTCCTTCAAAACCTGGAGGGAGCCGGTCTCATAGTGTACGTGGAGTCTCCCCGTCTGGCAGACATTGATCTCCCATCTTTTTTGTTGCTCCATTTCTGTTCTCCTCGAGCCCGGGCAACCTCGAATGCACGGGTCCGTCTTTCACCAGGCATACTTTAAACCGCCGAAAACCTGGAGCGGCATGCCGACCTGTATGCCGCGGGTGCGGTCGGTGATGTAGGTTTCATCCGTCAAATGTTTTACGGTAACGAATGCCGTCGTGCTTATCGGCCGGATCAGATAGTTCGCGGCGAGATTGAGGATCGTGTACGAATCGATTTTGCCTGCCTGACCATTAGCGGTTGGGTTTCTTGTGTTGGCGAAGTCGCTAAATTGCGAGCCAACGCGCACAACCTCGAACTGAGCGTTAAACTCGTCCCAACGGTAACCCAAAGCCCCAGTGAACATGACTTCCGGCGCGTAGGGCTGGCGATTGCCGGCCGCGCTGCCGCCAACGATCGCCCCGCCAACGACCTGCCGGAACGGCGCTTTCTGCTCGGCTGTGGGCAACCAGGTGAACGTGGGCCGGAGGTAGAAGCCAAACGGCAAATCCATTTGGCCGGACACCTCGAGTCCCTGGAATAGCGCTTTGCCTTCGGCAAGCGGCGTGCTGCCGCCGGCGATCGAGCCTACGGCGATCAGCCGATCGAAATCATTGCGGAAGTACTCGGCCTGAAAGCTAACGCCAGCTATCGGCTCGCCTCGCAGCCCGATTTCAAAATTCACCGATTTCTCGGCGCCCACCTCGGTGCTTGTTCCCGTACCCCCGATGATGTCCTCGGTGCGCGGGGGCGCAAAGCCCTTGTGAACTCCAGTGAAAAAAGTGATCCATTGGATCGGGGTGTACGTTGCTCCGATGCCGGGGATCCAGGAATCCAGCCAGTCGGAACCCTTTTGACCGGTCAAACGGTTTTTGCGGGAGCTGTCAATGTACTCGTAGCGGAGAATCGGCGTAATCGAGACCGGACCATAGGCAAAGCGGTTCGAAACAAAGCCCGAGTAGGCCTGGGTTTCGCGGAGGTTATCCTCGACCTTCGTGCCGCTGCGCGCGGTAGGCGAAGCGCCGTTAATTTGCTTGCGGTCCTGGCGCTCAAAATGCAATTTGAAGCCGGTCTCCAGTTCGTTCTCGACTCCAAAGGCGCTCCAGCCCATGCGCAGGCGCGGATCGATTCCGCCGGTGTAGTAACTGCGGAGCCGGCCTTGAATAGAGTTGCAGCTATTTGGATCGACCCGGTTGCCGGCCAGACGCGCAGCGGTGAAGGCGGCGCCGCATTGACCGTCTGTGGTGGTGCTGGACTGGCGCCACCAGTCGCGGTTGAAGTTTGCGAAATAGAGATTCGTAATCAACTTGGTGGCCTTTCCTAAATCCACCTGGTGGGTCGCGGAGCCGCCGTACCGGCGTATCTCGAAGTCGTCGTTTCTGAACGGGTTGTATCTGGCCCCTAAGTTCTTGAATTCGGCCTGGGTCAGGCCGCTATAAGTGACCATCGAGTCTTCGGTAAAGACGTTAGACCGAAGTGTTAAAGCGTGGCGGCCCAGAAATGAGGTTGCCCACTTCAGGTTCACGTCGTTCAGTCCCGTCGAGATGTTATCGCGCGCCCCATCGCCCTGTTTGCGCGTCGAGTCAAGCAGGAATCCCTTGCCTCCGATCCTGAACTTGCCGTCGGAAAGGCGCGGTTTCCGCCGCTAAGAGAGGCGAATCCGCTGAAGGCCTCGGGCGGCGCCGGGGTGATATAATTGATCACGCCGCCGATGGTTTGCGGCCCGAAAAGAATCTGTCCCGCGCCTTTAAGCACTTCGATTCGATCGAACCGATCGATAGGAGGATGATAGTAGCTCGCGTTGTCGCCGTAGGGCGCGTACGCCAGCGGAACGCCATCTTCCAGAAGGGTGATCTTGGTCGATCTCGTCGGATTGAGGCCGCGGATGCCGATGTTTGGACGGAGCCCGAATCCCTCCTCGTCTCGAAGGTTCAGGCCCGGCACTTTCCGCAAGACTTCGTTCACTGTAAACGGCCGCGTCTCTTCTAGAACCTGTTGCTCGATCACATGCGCGCTGCCCGGCGTTAGAAAAAGTTGATCTTGCGTGCCGATGACGTCAACGCGCGGCATCAAGATTACAGTTTCTTTCTTGGTGGGATCGGTAGTCTGCTGTGCCGAGGCGACAGGGGTCTGCGTCAAAGTGGCCGTGGCCCAAAAGACTGCAACTAGAAAACCTCCAGCGCCATAGAATCGCCGCCTTGCTGGAGGGATTTCCCGCTTCGATTCAGTCAGCGAACTGCGCGCGTCGCAGGTCGGTTTTCCTTTCCGTTGAAAATGCTTGATACAATGTTTTCGACTCATAGCCTTCCTCCTGGAATACAATTAAATTTGTGCTGGCTGGCATGAGTCGGCTCATGGCTGGCTGGCAGTTATGTGAGATTTACTTGGTCAAAATCAGTTTTCCGTTTCGGGTAATTCTCAAAATGTATTCTTCGCTCTCATGAACAATCACAACCTCCCGTCGCCGCTGGAAAAGAAAGGAGCTCTTAATCCGCCGACGCCCAATCAAAGGTTGATCGCCCGGCTCGCAGGTGGTCTCGTCCTTAAACGTTCTATTGTGTGTTTCCATTGTTCTTTTTTCCGCGCCTGATCGCATCCCTGAGATCGTCGATCCGCCGTGATGCGATAAAGTAGGGGTGCTCCTTTCTAAGTTTCAGAAGAACGCCTTCGTCGCCTCTGGGCAAAAAGAACGATGTGTCTCTTTGTTCACGCCAGACGCTCCAAAAGCCATCCATAGGGACATAACCAATAACCCGCTCCTCCAGGACCTCTTCCAGCGGGATCGTGCGCTGGATCAGGGGAATCCAGCCCAGCTCAACCCGTATCGACCGTTCTGTGACCAGAGTCTTTTGTTGGAGAAGCAAGAGAAGTAGAGGCGCTAAGAGAATGCAGACAATAATGTTGAGACGCAGCGTCATGCGCCGCCATAACAAATGAAGATTGAGCGCAATGGCCAAAAGGATGCCGAAGACCAGCTCGGGAAGATATTGAATCTCTTGAAATTCAGTCTCCATTGTCGAGTGCCTTCTCTAGTTCCTGAGAAATCACTGCAGTTGGAACCTGACCGGCAGCAACACCCATACCGCGATTGGCTCATTTCCTTTTCGCGCCGGTTCGAAGCGCCATTTTCTCACCGCCTCGGTAGCTGACCGGTCGAGATCGGGATGACCGGCGGACTGCTGGACGAAAGCGTCTCCCACCTTGCCGTTCTCCAGTATCCTGACCTTCAAGACCGTCACTCCCTGAGCCCCAGCGCGTCTTGCGGCATCGGGATAGCGGGGTTTGACCTGATAGCCCCCCAAGGGGCGGGCGAGAGCCAGACCTTCTCCAGAGCCCTCGCCGTTCGCCCGTCCGAAGCCGTCGCCGGAGCCGCCTCCACTGAAACCGCGACCGTTTTCCCCTCCGCCGAGGCCGTTTCTTCCTGTGCCGCCGCCACCTGCTTCCACACCTTTCCCGCGCAGAACGGCCACGTCTCCTCCGGAAAAGAGATTTCCAGCGCCCGCCTTTCCGCCTTCGGCTTCACCGTAAGCGTTGCTGCCGATAACGCTTCCTTTTAGCGGACCCGGAACACCTGGAGGAGTTTGGACGGAGATCGGCTTGGCGGGAGCAACTTTCTCAGGCTCCGGAACAGGGAGGGAGATCGCTCTTTGCTCCTCTACCTTCGGCTCATCCGGCGTAGCTGCAGGCGGGAGCGGCGGCTCCAGATCCAGAGGAGCCGGCTTTTGCACGAGCTTCGGCGGCGCCACCGTCTCGGGCTTAGGAGCCGGTCGCGCCCGGACGATCTCCTCTTTTTTCTCCTGCACCCGGGGAATCTCGATGAGATCAACAGCTATAACCGTAGAAGAGGAAGAAGAGCCCGACCGCGGCATCAGGGCTGACGCGAGCGGGATGGTGAGAAGGTGAATAGCGCAAGACGCGGACAAAGACGACAGCAGCGTTCTATCTTTCATGTCTTTTCTCTTTCGGCTCTACCGCGATGGACAATCTGGCGACACCGGCCTGTCTCGCCTGATCCATGACCTCTATGACCTCGCCGTGAGAGACGCCGTGATCGGCGTTGAGGATCACCAGAAGTTCCGGGTTTTGCTGCAACTGGAGACGCAGGAAATGAACAAGTTTTTGCTTTTCGATCGGCTCTTTGTTTAGAAACAGCCCGCCGTCTCTGGTAATCGTGATTGAGACGCCTTCGGCGGGAGGCTGCTGGCCCGAAGCTGCTTTGGGTAGGCTCACGGAAAGACCCCGGTAGTGAGCCATGGAAAGTGTCGAGATCATGAAAAATACCAGGAGGAAGAAGATCGTGTCGATCATCGGAATGATCTCGATGCGCGCCTTTTTTAAGCCACCTCGCCGGATGCGCATCAGTGCGCCTCCTCGTGGCCGTGGAGAAGAAGTTCGAGTCGCGAGGCGTAATGTTCCATGGCATCCATCTCCCGCTCGGCTCTTGCAGTGAAATAGTTGTAAGGGATGAGAGCGACGATGGCGATCAGGAGCCCTGTGGCTGTTACAATCAAAGCCTCGGCTACTCCTCCTGTGACCGCATGAGGCTGCCCGATACCCGCTTCGGACATAATTCCAAATGAGCTGATCATGCCGGTGACGGTTCCCAGGAGACCTAACAACGGCGCCATCGTGATGATCGTGTCGAGGATGATAAGCCTCTTTTTAAAGAAAGGAATTTCAGCCTGCACGGCGGCCTCCATGGCTTTTGCGGGAGAGGGATTTCGATGGGCCAAACCTGCCACCAGGATCCGAGCGGCGGGTAGAGATGCATCTTGTCCCAAGCGCAGTGCCGCAGTTATCTCTCCGCTCGAAACGTGCCGCAGCATCTCTTCAACGACGGCTTTCGAACTCATCCTGTGCCAGTAGATGAGCCGCTCTATAGTGACTCCGAGCGCGACCACCGAACAAGCGAGCAGAGGAATCATTACGATCCCTCCTTTAATGAGAATTGAAACCAGTTCAGGCATAGCTATTGAAGCAGTCCTTTCTTGGCTGTCCCTCCACTAGCCGGACAGCGAATCTCAAGATGCTCCGCCAGACGTTGAAGTTCCCGGGCCAGTTCCGCGAAGTCATCCTTCAGAATGTGAAGCGTGCCGCTCCCGTAGTGCAGGTGGACTGTCCCCGAATGGCACACACCGATTTCCCATCGTCTTTGTTTCCGCCCTACCGTCTCCATTTCGTCTCCTTCCAAAAAAAAGCCCGGACTGCGCTGCGCGCGGGTCCGGGCTCTGGGCTAAAACCTCTGGCCGCTGATCAAATTGTTCAGGAGCTGTTACTTCTTTCCTTTTTTCGTTCTCTTCTTCCTTGAATCCGGTCTTTCAAAGAGGTCCCAAACCGTGACATTCAAAGCGGATGCGACTCTCTCCAACGATCTTAAAGTGAGATTCACTTTTCCTGTCTCGATACGTTGGTAGTATCTGTAACTCATCCCCCTGTCCTGAAGATCCTCCTGGGTTAGTCCCTGAGCCGTTCTTATCTCCCGCAGGCGCTCACCTAAGAGCTTGGCCAAGTCCACGTCTCCGCCTCTTCCTCACACCCATCTCTAAGTGGAATTGGCAGTTCCAGCAGGGCAGACTAGCCTCTGTTGATAATCCAGTTTTCGAGAAAAGGAGGTTTTGCTATGGACGTCCAGAGCATCATTGAAGGTCTCAATTAAGAGCCTCGGCCACGAGTATGCCGGTGTCATCCAGTACTACCAGCATAGCTTCCTCGTCCAAGGATCGGAGCGTGAATACCTTGCCAGTTTCTTTCGCGACTCCGGCAAGAAGGGCCTGGGGCATGTCGAGCGCCTGGGAGAAAAAATTGTCGCCTTGGGCGGTCTTCCTACTGTGGAGCCGGCGACGATCCGCCAGGCGACTGATCTTAAAGAGATGCTCCGCCAAGACCTGGAACTCGAACGGGAAGCCCAGGCGGCCCACCTTGCGGCCTTGAAGCAATTGACCGGAGAAGATGAGGCCGAAGAGATCGCTTTGCGCTTTATGTTGGAGGAGTTAGTTGAGGCGGAGCAGCGGGACATCGATAATCTGGAAATGCTCTTAGCCTCGAGACGGCCTACCCTAACCACGAAAGAAGTACGGTTCAAATCAGCGTAAGTGTTGTGCGCCATTTTATCTTCCCGGAAACGGGATAACTTTCGCCGGTCCGCTGGGCTTCGTCCGAGAATGTCGGTATAGCGCTTGAGCCAGAGTTCTTGCCTGCGCCGGATCCAACCGGATCGTCTTGTGCACGTACCAGCCGATTCCCGGACCCCAGCGGAGGGAGCGGAGTTCTAAAATTGCTGAGCCCTCGTTTGTTGTGCACACGATCACCTCGATCCTGTCCTCCGGATTTTCCCTTTCCAGTTTCTGCTGTCCTTTAGTAGTAGCCCGCATTTTCCTCTCCGAAAAAAAGAGCCCGGCTCCGCCTCAGGCGAATACCGGGCTCTGGGTTAAAACCTCTGGCCGCTGAAGATCCCAAACGGCGGTTAGTAGCCGCCGGATGGATTGAGTTTGATTTCTCAAACTTTGTACATTCGTATATACAACTAAAGAAAGTTTCTGTCAAGAGAAAATAATTTGCCACCTTCTAAAGGAATGATGATCTGTCGCTTGCATCTGCGGCATTTCAGCTCCACGCCTTGTGGCACCAGACGCGCTAACAGGCTGCCGCAAAGGCATCGAAAGGGTTTTGCTTCCAACCTTGCTGTTGCCGATTTTTCTCCGGTTCCCCGCTTCAAGAAGTCACCTCGTGTTTGCACGCGCCGGCCCCTTCGCAACCCATAGCAGAGCGAAGATCAGCGCCAGCGCTATCACTCCTTGTGCCGATAGCGTTTCAACCGTCGGGTAGATTCCTAAAACGGGTATCCGTGGCAGATGCTGCACGGGGGTTTCGCTAAACCAGCCCGCTGCCTGAATATTCTTGATTCCGTCTCCGGCAAAAACAAATGCCAAAAGATAAAGCAGCGCGCTGCTAATCCCAAAGAAAAGTCGCAGTGGAATTTTCAAACCCAGCTTGAAAATGCTCCACACAACGACCGCAAGCAGCGCTAGGCCAACGAGGAGACCGCAGATGACGAAATTCTGTGTAGACGGGCTCTGCAGCCATAACGCCTGGTAAAACAAGACCGTTTCGAAGGCTTCCCGGTAAACAGCGAGAAAAGACACTCCCACGAAAGCGGCAACCCGGCGGACGGTGAGGGCTTCTTGGACCTTATGCTGGATGTACTGTTGCCACTTCTTGGCTTCGATTTTCGAGATGAGCCAATAGCTCACCGAGAAAAGAACCAAGGCTGCAAAAATCGATGTGAACCCCTCAATGATCTCTCTCTGGGCGCCGCTGACTGTTATCACGGTTTGTGCCATTGCCCAGGTCAGGAGCCCCGAAACGAGCGCGAGTCCCCAGCCAAGGTGGACATAACGAATGGCCTCAACGGCGCCTGTAGTTTTCAGGACGGCGATGATGGCAGACACGATCAACGCGGCTTCCAAACCCTCCCTGAGGATAATGAGCGCCGCGTTGAAAAGCGTGTAAGTACCGCTCGCGGCGTCGTCATCCCTCAGGATCTCGGCGGCGCGGGCGAGTCTTGTTTCCAATTGGCTGTGCAGCTCGCGAATGCGAGTGATGTCGTCGCCACGCCTGATGGAGCTGCGGAATTCCGTAAATCGCGATTCAAGCTCGCGTCCAAACGAGGCGTCTTTGGCAAATAAGGCCGGCTCTGCCAGCTCGAAGCCGTCCAGGTAGGCGTCTACGGATCTCTGGTACGCCTCTTGTTTCTTGCCCTGCCGGTAAAAATCCAGGGCTTCTCCAAGATAAGCCCGGGCTCTCAGCAGAGGGTCTGGCTTGCGTTCTTCCAGAAGTCCTCTTCTAAGATAAGCCAGAACCTTTTCCGACTCTTCTTTCGCGGGAAACAAAGCGCTTAGTTTTTCGGTCAACTCCCCGTCTGTAGTTGTTGCCAGCGTTGCGACGTCGGTGAATTGTCTTGCGGGCTTTTTGGCTTCGAAGAGAGTCTTACCCGCGGAGGATTGTTGCAGAGAAAAACGCAAGGATAAGACGTAAAAGGCTGCTTGCCACCTGTCCGCTTCGCTGAGAGCGGAAAAGTTCGGCATGCCGGTGCCCTGGATTCCAAAGGTAGTTGTGTTGAATGCCTTGAAAGGCGACAGGCCGGCCATAAGATCCTTGTCGTGGAAATTTGCCGGTCTGGGTTCTCGGGGCCGCATGGTTGCCGCGTCCGAACCGTCGCCGCGTCCGGTCGCGCCGTGACACTGGGCGCAGTTTTGTATGTAGACAACTTTGGCTGTTTCCACATCCGGCAGAGTCTTGGGATGGGTAACGATCTTGTAGGTTGCGATCAATCGCTCTTTTATCTGCTGCGCGAGATCCGGCACGACTTTTTCACCCGATTTCTCTTTGATGTGTGATGCTAAGGCCTGCAAGTCTTTTTCAATGCCCGCCGTATCACGCCCTCCCTCGTTGGCTTTAAGTTGTTTGAAAATTTCCAGACTGCGCGTGGCAAACTCGAGCATTTCGTCGTACTCAATTTGGTTGACAATCTTTGCCCCTTCCACCGCGTTTCTGTAATCACCTCCAATATAATCGACTAAGGCCACAAGCCGCTTGGGCTCGTCGGCAGCCTGTAAAGAGGTGCTGTTCGTGAGGAGCAGGAACAGGCCGCAAAAGAAAATCCGCATAGAGTTATATCCTTGAAGTGTGGCTGGGGGTCCGTTTGTTCAGGTGGCCCTGGCCGGAACGCGCGATCTGGCGTGAGAATATGATGAGAGGCAGGAGCGCGATCCCGACCATCAGCAGTGACGGTATTGCCGCCTCGGCAATCCGCTCATCCTTCGCCAGGTTGTACGCCTCGACCGCGAGCGTGTCGAAGTTGAACGGCCGCATGGCGAAGGTCGCAGGCAGCTCCTTCATCACGTCCACGAACACGAGAAACCCAGCGGTCGCCAGGCTCCCCCACATCATCGGCACGTGTACCCGCGCGAGCGTGCGCCCCGGCGAAAGACCAAGGCTTCGCGCGGCGTCGTCCATCGAGGGTGTCACGCGCGTAAGCCCCGCCTCCACGGTCTGGAATGCCACAGCGAGAAACCGCACGAGGTAAGCGTAAATGAGAGCCGCGATCGAGCCAGTAAGGATCAGCCCGGTGTCCATGCCGAACTGCTGCCGTATCCAGGCGGCGATGGCGTTGTCAAGCTTTCCGAGCGGTAGGAGAATTCCGACAGCGATCACCGCTCCCGGAAGCGCATAGCCGAGCACTGCCAGACGATTCGCCCCGTGCACGACCGGGCTCTTCACAGTTCGCGCCGCGTACGCGAGTAACACCGCCACCGCCACCGCCGCGAGAGCCGCAATGCCGGCCAACGTGAACGTGTTCGTCACGAGCCAATAAATCCGGGCGCCAAATCGCGCTTCAGGGTTGGTTGCCACGAGTTTGAGCAACACCCCGGCCGGCAGCAGGAAGCCGAACGAGATCGGGGCGGTGCACAGCGCAAAGGCAGCCGCAGCCTGCAAGCCGTGCAGCGGTTGGGGTGGCATCGGCGTGCGCGTACCCGCATAGCGCGCCCTGCCCCGGTGCATGCGCTCGAGGGCGAGCATCACGAATACGAAAGCCAGCAGGCAGCTTGCGAGCTGCCCAGCCGCCACCGGGTCACCCAGCGAGAGCCAGGCGCGGTATATGCCGGTTGTAAACGTTTCAACTGCAAAATAAGATACGGTGCCGAAATCCGCGAGCGCCTCCATCAGCGCGAGCGCGGTGCCGGCGACAATCCCTGTGCGTGCAAGCGGTAGGGCCACGCGCCAGAACCTGCCCCAGGTGCCGTAACCGGCTAGCCGGGCCGCCTCGATCGTAGTGCGTGACTGATCCAGGAAGGCAGCCCGCGCCAGCAGGTAAACGTACGGGTAGAGCGCGAACGAAAGCATCGCAGCAGCGCCGGGCAGCGAGCGGATCTCCGGGAACCAGTACTCCCGTATATTCCAGCCGGTGAGGTCGCGTAGAGCAGTCTGCACGGGTCCGGCAGCCTGCAGCCAATCGGTGTAAGCGTAGGCCATGACGTAGGCCGGCATCCCGAGCGGTAGGACCAGCGCCCAGTTAAGGACGCGACAGCCCGGAAAGTAGTAGGCGGTCACTAGCCAGGCCGACATTACGCCGAACGAGATCACGCCAACGGCTACGAGCAAGACGAGTAGCAGGGTGTTCCAGATGTACTCGGGCAGGACCGTGGACACTAAATGAGACCATGTTGTCTCGCTCGGGAGGAAGACGTTCCAGACGACTGCCACGATCGGCGCGAGCACGAACGCGGCGACTGAGACCGACGCCCAGCCGAGCCGGCTGAGCCGGGCGACGGCGTAGCCGTGACGTATTCGGGAACGAAAGGCGAGGGCGCGAGTCATGATTCGGTGAAGGTCGGAGCCATCCTCGGTCGCGATTGACTCATTTCCATCCGACTTGATCGGCGACGCGTTGCGCATTCGCCTGGGTTTTGCCAAGGGTAGCGAGAGGGAGTGCGTCGGCCTTGAACTGGCCGAGCGACTCGAGCTCGGCGTTCGCGAGCTTCACGCCTTTCACCGTGGGCCACTCGTTATTGCCGTTGGCGAAGTACTTCTGCGCCGAGTCGCTCGCGAGGTATTCAAGGAACCTAATGGCGGCATCGCGATTCGGCGCGTGTCGGAGCAACCCGCCGCCTGAAATGTTTACGTGCGTGCCGCGATCGCCCTGATTGGGCCACACCAGTGCCACTTTCTCCACAACCTTCCGGTCCTCGGGTTTTTGAGAGCGCATCAGGCGGACGTAGTAGTAATGATTGGAGATGGCGATCGCGCACTCGCCTACCGCGGCCGCGCGAAGCTGGTCGGTGTCGCCCCCCCTGGGAGGGCGGGCAAGGTTGGCGGTTACGCCTCGCGCCCACTCGATTGCTTTCTCCTGGCCAAGGTGCATGATCATGCTCGAAATGAGCGACAGGTTGTAAGGGTGACTACTCGAGCGCGTGCAGATCTCGCCTTTCCACTTTGGATGGGCCAAATCCTCATAGCGTGCAAGATCGCCGGGCTTAACCTTGCCCCTGTCGTAAGCGATGATGCGGGCGCGCGCGGAGAAGCCGAACCATTTCCCCTCAGGATCGCGGTAGTCAGCGGGAATGCGCTTTCCGAGCGAGGGCGATTTCACGGACGCGAAGATACCGGCCTGTTCGGCGCGCCAGAGGCGGGCGACATCTACCGTCAAGAACACGTCCGCGGGGCTGCCCGGCCCCTCCGCCTTGATGCGCTCGAAGAGGGCATCCTCACCGCCCTCGATCCGATTGATTTTGATGCCGCTATTTTTGGCGAAATCGGTATAGAGGGCCTCGTCGGTGGCGTAATGACGCGCCGTGTAGAGATTTAGTACCTTGTCTTGAGCCCCGATATTACCCGTCAAAAAACTTGCTAGAAGCGCTCCAACCAAACTGGCCTTAGCGCAGAGGTTGATCGCCTGAAGAAAAAGCTGCATCCTTCTGTCCCTCCCTGAATTATTTTGAGTACGGTCGTAATTGCCTTCGAAACAGAACCCTTGCCTCCGAATCCCGCGGCTGTTTTGCATGGGGTGACTTTTACGCATCAAACTTGAAACGTTCGTATAATAGAATGAAAGAAGTTTGTCAAGACCCACAGCGCTGCTGCGGGGAAGAAAAGTGCCCGGTAATAGCCGGCATGGTTATGCGCACGTTAGCCGGCACGCGCGCGCTTGTTGGGCATCGCACCCGGACGAATAATGCTAGCGGGATTTCTCGCTGGAAGAATCGGGGAAAGCAACGACGTTGGGAAGGTGAACCTTAATCGGCACCTGGTAGCCCACGGCCCAATGCACCGGCCTCCGCTGTTCTAAGTGGATTGTTGCCCCAGAGGGGAGACGGAGCCGGTAAAGTATCTCGCCTCCGAGAAATTCACGCTCCTCGACGGTGGCCGGAATTCCTCCAGGTTTCGAAGTCACCGCTTCGTGCCTGATCATTACTTTAACCGGGCCGGGAGGGATATGAGGAGGAGAAGGAAACACGCCGATCTCCGTGCGGACATGCTGTCCCGACACGATTCCCGGGACGAAATCAGCCTGTCCTATAAAGCTCGCCACAAAGTCTGTTGCCGGACAATAATAGATGTCTTCAGGCGTCCCGATCTGTTGCAGTTCTCCGTCACGAATCACAGCAACTTGATCTGCAATACCCAGCGCCTCTTCCTGATCGTGAGTCACCAGGATCGCTGCGGTACCCAAATGGCGCAGAATCCTTGCCACTTCCCTGCGCATCTGGGGGCGAAGTTCAGGGTCCAAGCCGTTAAAAGGCTCGTCAAGGAGCACAACCGGTGGTCGGGGCGCGAGGGCGCGAGCCAGAGCAACGCGCTGCTGCTGGCCGCCTGATAGCTCGTGCGCGTAACGGTCGGCGCAGGGCATCAGTTCCATTAGCTGAAGGAGTTGTTGTACCCGAGTTTGACGCTCCTTTCTGCTTGTGTTGCGTAGCCCGAATCGAATGTTCTGGGCCACTGTCAAGTGAGGGAAAAGCGCGTAGTCTTGAAAGACCATTCCCACTCCACGATTCTCAGCGGGGACCCACACCAATCTGGCGATGCCCACCACGGTGCGGTCATTTATAATAATTTGCCCTTCATCGGGCCTCTCAAAGCCCGCTATGAGTCGTAGCAGTGTAGTCTTACCAGAACCGGATGGACCTAAAAGGGCAAGGATCTCTCCCGATGCGACCTGTAAGTTACAGTTTTTTACTGCCACCGTCTGTTCGTAACGCTTGCTGAGTTCCTTAACATCGATAACGATCATTGCTTTTTCTGTCACGGAATTAGATAAGTAGACATCTGAAGCTGATAAACGGTCCCGGGAGAACCGGGCGAATGACGGGAAATCGGCCTGGACCGGTGTGTCTCCTTCACCTAAGCTTTGCGGAGAAGATTTAGAGAACATACGAACCTTGTGTAATCTAACACGCAGAATTGATCAGGGTCCGAAAAAACTTTGGAAAAATTAAAATGTAGCGTCCGTAAACTTAAAAAAAATTGCATCGTTTACTTGAACTTGCGCACTTCCTGGAATAAGATGCGCTCGTTTCACAAATAGTTTTGAATTACTAAACTTCCAGTCTTCGTATAGTCGAATAATACTGATTTGTCAATGGATGAGCCGAAAATTAGCCCTGCAGTTGAGGATTACTTGAAGGCGATCTATGTGCTGGCTGACGAGGCTCAACCGGTGATTGCTGCCAGGGTCGCGGATGAAATGGGGGTTTCTCCCTCGACGATGGTCAGTACGCTGCGTCGTCTAGAACGGGAGGGGTATGTCAAAGTTGAGCGGCGGAAAGAGATTCAATTGACCGCCAAAGGCAAGAAAGTGGCCGAGGGTATTCTACGGCGCCATTTTTTGACGGAGAGATTGCTGACAGACATTTTGGGGCTCGATTGGGTGAAGGCCCATCAAGAAGCGCATCGCCTGGAACACGCAATATCCACCGAAGTCGAGGAAAGGATGGCGGTGCTTCTGCATCACCCCACTACTTGCCCCCATGGCAATCCCATTCCAGGTGAGCGCCCCGTAGCAGACAGCCGCGGCTTTACTCTGGACAAGGCCACTTCGGGCAGCAAGCTGACGCTAGTTTGCATTTCGGAGATGGGCGAAAGAGATGCTCGCCTGCTGAGCTTTATGCAGGAACATCAGATGGTACCTGGCGCCACGCTTGAAGTTATTGAAATAGCGCCATCCCTCGGGATCATTAACCTTAAAGTGGGAAGCGACTCTTTCTCGCTGGGCATTGAGGCGGCTAAGAAAATCCGCGTTCAACTAAGCGCTTCCGCCTAGGCTTTCATCGCGCCAGCATCGCCCGCCGTTAAGGCGTACGGTGGGTTTCATTCAGCTCGGAGGCCAGGAAATCAACTTGGTCACTCAAAGGGGTTTCCCGATCAATCAGAATCATCGCTTTGCCCCTTAGCCGGCAGCGACCGTTGTGAACACGATACCCTATTTCGCGGAGCAATTTTTCTGTCCGCACCTCGATGTTGTGTTGCCTGGCCACTGAAATAAGCTCTTGCAGAACAGCCCGGTGCTTCTTTTTCCCTTGATCCATCTTGCCTGCCCCGTACACAAGCCGGGTTATTATCGCCCATTAAACCGCATCTGTAAACACCTGAATGAAAAGCGGGCTGGGAGTGGGGGGACGGATAGCTTGCAAATTAGGCGGCTCTTGATATCTTAGGCGCCCCGGGAAAAACTTAGAATTACCCGAGATCTTTTTTACAATGGCGGACGCTTGGGGCGCCATACCGGGTGTCTGACCCCGGTTTGGAGGGCGCGACATGATAAAGAACATCCTCGTTTCTCTCGATGGTTCTGAGCACTCCAACGCAGCGTTAGAGTTCGGTCTCTGGATTGCGGAGAAGTTCAACGGGACACTTTTCGGCCTTCACGTGATCGACACCGTCTCGATCGAGGGGACTTTCTTTCATGATATTTCGGGTTCCATGGGCTTTGAGCCTTATCTCGATTTTTCGACCAAAATGCGAGAGGCGCTGGAAGAAAGAGGAAAAACCATACTCGAAGATTTTGTCAAATTATGCCAGCAGCGAGGCGTACGGCATACCACCTTTCTAGACATGGGAATCATTCCCAATGAGATCTGTGAGCGCTCCAAACTGGCCGATCTCGTCATCCTCGGCCACCGGGGAGTTAATGAGGAATTCTCCACCGGACTTTTGGGAAGCACGGCAGAAAACGTCGCGCGAAAATGTCCTCGTCCGGTACTGATCTCAACGAAGAGGTTTAAACCAATCGAGCGCCCGCTTCTAGCGTATGACGGCAGCCAGAGAGCCAGCTCGGCGATGGAATCAGCGGCCGAGTTTTGCAGTCAACTGCGCCTCCCGTTGACCGTTCTTAATGTCCCGAAAGATGAAAAAATGGGAGAGAAGGTGCTCCATGAAGCCAGGTCCTATTTGAGCGCGTATGAGATCGACGCCCGTTATGAAGCAACCCGCGGATATCCCGAGGAAAAGATAATCGAGTATCTGATCAACTTCGATTATGATCTCGTCTTCATAGGCGCTTACGGTCATCGCCGGATCATCGAAATGGTGCTGGGAAGCACCACTGAATATGTGCTCAGGAAAAGCCCGTGTCCCGTCTTCCTCAACAGATGATTGAGAAGCAGCCGCCAGTAAGGAGTGATTCGAGTTCTCTTTGTCTGAGGCGCGATTCGGTATCCGCGGGTTAAGCCATGAAGTTTCTCGCCGCGGCAATTCAAATGCTTGCAACATCCGATAAGGATGCAAATCTAGCAGAAGCGGAGTCCCGGGTTCGCGAGGCGGTTGCGAGGGGATCTCAGGTCGTCGCCCTTCCCGAAGTTTTCAACTGGCGGGGAGATAGGAGCGAAGAAGCAAAATACGCAGAAACGATTCCTGGTCCTACTGCTGATTTCATGGCTCGTTTGGCGCGCGAGTTGGGGATCTATCTTCTCTCAGGCTCTATCCTTGAGCGAATTCCCGATCGCAGCAAGTGTTACAACACGAGTCTGCTGTTGAATCCAGAGGGGAAGATCATCGCCCGCTACCGGAAGATCCACCTTTTCGACGTGGCTATCGAAAGGGGAGTTTCCATCATGGAATCCGAAAGCCGCCAGGCAGGAGAAGAGATTGTCGTAGGCGAAACTGAGTTTTGTTCCATGGGGCTTACAATATGCTACGACCTGCGGTTTCCTGAACTTTACCGCGCGTTAGGAGCGAAGGGAGCCCTGGTGGTTTTTGTGCCATCTGCCTTCACGGCTCTCACGGGAGAGGCGCATTGGGAATCCCTCCTGCGGGCACGGGCCATAGAAAATCAGGTCTATATCGTGGCGCCAGACCAGATCGGGAGCAACCCAAAAAGCTTTTCCACCTATGGGAATTCAATGATTGTCGATCCCTGGGGAAGAATTCTGGCAAGGGCATCCGATAAGCCCGCTGTAATTATAGCCGAGATCGATCTCACCTACCTTTCCAAAATTCGCGCGGAACTTCCAGCTCTAACTCATCGTAAGCTTTTGTAGGGCTAATTTATCTGCCGGCTTTTGTCTGAATGGGTTCCTTCCAGCGGCTGAGAGGGCATCCGGTTTTCGCTGTTTCGTCTTGAGCAGTGGATGATCTCGGCCGTTCTCGATAACGCCACCCTGGCGGCAGCTGAAGTCGGCCCCACACTAAGTGAATCCCAGATTGAAAGCGCGTTGCTGGGTCTCCTGATTTCAGGAGGCATGCTTATCCCCGGCAATATCCCCAACATCATTGCGGCGCACAGATTACAGATCAAGAGTACAGAATGGGCTCGAATAGGTGTGCCACTGGGCTTTGTCCTTATGGCTCTCACTGCAGTTCTCTTGATGTCGGGATTGCTTTAGGAAATTTCTATGTCCCTGCACAGTGATTGGGCATATTGCCCAATCACTGTGCAGCTCTTGCTGCCTCTTTATCCTGGCTCGACGCCTCGTTTCAGACAAGCTCTGCTTTCGGTCTAAGATTAGGGATCTCAACCGGCAGGGTATTTCTGGCATACGACTTGCTCCCAAAACCGCTCGTGTGATTTTGACAGGCCAACTGGTCGCCGATTAAAGAAACTTCGTTCTTTCAACATAAGTCTCCGGGAAAGTCGAGGAACTTTTACCGAGTATGGTTGGAAAAGCGGACTGAGCCTCTATTACGCCCTGCAAAAAGACGCAAGAAAGAAAAGCGACAGATGAAAAGTAAGGTGTTGGTGATAGACGATCATCTCCAATCTAAATTCTTTCTTCTTGCCGCCTTAAAGGATAGGGGCTTTGAAGTTGCTGGAGAAGGGGCGAGCGGAAAAGACGCTGTTGGATTGGCGAAGGGCACGGCTCCTGATGTGGTTCTGATGGCCGTAGGCCTTTCCGATATGGACGGAATCACAGCCGCGCGCGAGATTATGGAGAAGAATCCGCTTCCTATAGTCCTACTTACAAGTCATTGCGAGACAGAAACCATTGAGCGGGCAAAAGAGGCAGGCGTGATGGCCTATCTCATCAAGCCTTTAAGAGAGGAAGAACTGCTTCCAACTATTGAGCTGGCGATCTTCCAATTCGCGGAGTTCAACTCCTTAAGAAGGGAGAACGAGGATCTCAAAAAAACCTTAGAGATGCGCAAAACTATGGAGCGGGCGAAGGGGATCCTGATGAAAAATCAGGGACTATCTGAGGCCGAGGCGTTTTCGCTTATTCGGAAGAAGAGCATGGATATGCGTAAACCTATGGTGGAGATCGGCCGTGCGATTATCCTCGCAGACGAGATGATCGGAAAAAAGGGAGAGGCTAATTGAGATGAGCAGGTCACGCGGTTGGTTGCCTGTTGTCCAGGGAACCAAGAGATCTTCAGTGGAGGCGGAAGCGAAACAGCATGAAGACTTTTATTTTTCTCGAAGGGGTTTTTGTCTCCAGGCCCGATGAGGAGATACGGGATGTTCCTTTTCTTGAGCTGGCGGATCGTTTGAGCTGAAACATGGACAGACACCAAACAGCGCCGGGGTTCACCTGGACGGCTAGCTTGAGGCCGAGCGCCTGGTTTTAAGCGGGGTCAGATCGCTGAGACGAGCCCCAGAGATGTTTCGCTATCGTGCTCAATTTTCAGGCAGACTCTGCCTCATCCATGCTCTCTTCAAAATCGTCATGTCCAAAAACCGAGGTAAATTAGCCACGCTAGAGTGGTACGAAGATTGCGTTTGCTAACATCCGTTGGAAGCCCACTTTGGAGCGAAGGTGCTCGCAGCAAAAGCGTAGCGCCTTTTTGTTTTGATGAGCCGAAAAAGCGGTCCTCTAAAAAAGGAGAATCCTATGAAAATGGTTCAGGCTATCATCAAGCCGTTCAAACTGGATGACGTCAAAGCCGCTCTCTTACAAGCGGGTATCCAGGGAATGACGGTGGAGGAAGTGAAAGGATTCGGGCGCCAAAAAGGGCATACGGAACTCTATCGCGGCGCCGAATACTCGGTCGATTTCTTGCCGAAGGTCGCAATTCAGATTTTAGTGGCGGACGACAAGGCGGCAAGCATTGTCGACGTTATTTCGAATACGGCTAAGACCGGCAAGATCGGCGACGGCAAAATCTTTGTAACAGATGTAGAAGAAGTTATCCGCATCCGCACTAAAGAAAAGGGCGCGAATGCGATCTGACAGGCGATCAAATCATTATTTATTATCACTATAGGAGGAACAATGGATACTGGAAAAAAATTAAGGCTTCTCACGTCTCTGATCATTGTCTTCTTAGCTCTTATCTCATTGACGCGGCTTTCCTTCGCGCAGGAGACGCCACTGCCGATGCAGGCTGCAGCCGAGCAAGCTGCTCCGGCCCCAGCGCCGGATGCCAAGCCCGATCCGGGGAAGATGCCCGTGCCGTTTACTCAGGCTCTTCTGGACCAGGTCGGGGGGGCGAAAGTTGCCATGGATTCGGTTTGGACGTTGATAGCGGCGATGTTGGTTTTCTTCATGAACCTGGGATTCGCTATGGTTGAAACCGGTTTTTGCCGCGCCAAGAATGCAGTCACGATCCTGGCCAAGAACTTTATCGTGTTCGCGGTTGCTTCCATAGCGTTCCTGGTTCTTGGCTTCGGTCTCATGTTTGGCGACGGCACTCTCTTCTTCGGCACGCACGGCCTTTGGTTGGTCGGAGGCGCGGACAACAGCCCAGCGATGGCGGATGCCTACAAAGGGGTCTATTCGTCCTTGAACTGGACTGGAACTCCGATCTGGGTGAAGTTTTTCTTTCAGCTGGTCTTTGCCGGAACTGCTGCAACGATCGTGTCGGGGGCGGTGGCCGAGCGAATAAAGTTCGGCGCTTTTTATATTTTCAGCTTTCTTATGGTGGGATTAATTTATCCGGTTGTAGGCCATTGGATTTGGGGCGGAGGCTGGCTGGCTAAGATTGGCATGTTCGACTTTGCCGGCTCTACGGTGGTTCATTCGGTAGGAGGGTGGGCGGCCCTGACCGGTGCCATGCTCCTGGGACCACGCATCGGGAAGTACGGTAAAGACGGAAAGATTACACCCATTCCCGGCCACAACATTGCCTTGGCCACTCTTGGAACCTTCGTGCTATGGTTCGGCTGGTTCGGATTCAATCCAGGCAGCACGATGGCCGCGGACCCGGGCGCTATCGGACGCATTGCAGTTACAACAAATACCGCCGCGGCAGGGGGGGCAGTAGCCGCGTCCATAATGGCATGGATGTTTCTTGGTAAGCCCGATCTCACGATGATCCTGAATGGCTCTTTGGCGGGTTTGGTGGCAATCACGGCTCCCTGCGCCTTTGTCAGCATTCCGAGTTCGCTCATAATCGGATTGCTGGCGGGAGTTCTGGTGGTTGGTTCGGTTCTCTTCTTCGACCGGGTCAAGGTCGATGATCCGGTCGGAGCCATTTCTGTGCATCTGGTATGTGGAGTGTTCGGGACCTTGGCTGTCGGCCTCTTTGCTCAAGACCATTTTTCGCCAAATACTACGGGCAACGGTTTGTTTTTCGGTGGGGGAGTTAAGCTTCTCCTTGCGCAGCTCGCGGCCGTCGCGGGAGTGGGAGCTTTTGTAGGAGTCAGTTCCGTAATCTTCTGGAGCATCATCAAGGCTACGATTGGGCTCCGGGTTTCGCCTGAAGAGGAGATAGAGGGACTGGATCTCGGTGAGCACGGGATTTCGGCTTACCCTGAGTTTCAGCAACCGAGCGAGGCGTTTCCGATGGAGAGCGCCGCCCTGGCGGGTTCGGCAATATCCAAAGCGCGGCTGGTTACCGTACCGGAGCGGATTTAAAGAGGTTTGGGTGCCGGGAAGCTTAGCCATCGTTTTGCTTCCCGGCACCCAAAAACCTGTGCTGGAAGTTATCCTAAACTTAAGTAAGGAGGTTGGTGAGATGAAAAAGGCTGTGATGGCGGTGGTACTGGCTGTCGGGTTCCTCTTGAGTCTGAACTCTGGCTTTGCTCAGGAGCCCAAGCCGCTGGCGCCGGGTTGGTTGAGCCTGGATAGTAGCGTGGGGGTACTGGACAAGCAGATCGAGCAGGGGAAAGGTTCCATAGAAAAGGCATTGGGAATAGCTATCAGCGGGTTCGTCGACGCCAGCTACACGGGTAGCTCCAATCGCCCGCGCGCTCCCCGGAATATCAGCGGCAGATATTTTGACAAAGACCACGGGAAGGTCGTGTTTAATGATTTCAACCTGACTTTAGAGAAGCCCGAGAAAGATTGGGGAGTCGGCTTTAAGTTGGTGGGCGATTTTGGACGTACCGCTGAGCTCCTGAGAGAGGCGACGTTGTGGGGGACTCGGCTTCAGGACGAGCCATCGGCAGAGTTGCGCGAAGCCTTTATCACTTTCACGATTCCCATTGGCGCGGGGCTTCAGGTCAAGGGAGGAAAATTCGTCACTTTGATGGGGACTGAGGTCATTCCCGCTCCTGGGTCACCCAATCCGAATATCTCTCGTTCTTTTGCCTTTAATTTTGCCATTCCTCTCACGCACACTGGAGTCCTGTTTAGCTATCCTGTGGCGTCTTGGTTGACTCTCATGGGTGGGCCGGTGACCGGGTGGGATAACCCTCGCGACAACAACAGCAGCCCGTCCTTTCACGGAGGGTTGACCTTCACTCCAGCCGAGCTTTTTTCACTGACAAGCAGCATCATGGTGGGTCCGGAGCAGAGGCATAATATCAGCAATCAAAGATTCACCTGGAGTAACGTAGCCACGATCAAACCGACGGCCCCCCTGACGCTTTTCATCGAGTATACACTGGGCCATGAGGAGAACGCGCCAACTCCTACAGGCACTGACGATTCGCCATGGCACGCTCTGGCGGCTATCGCTTCTTACGACTGGACTGACCGGTTCAACACGGCCCTTAGGGGGGAGGTTTTCTGGGATAAGGAGGCTGCAAGAACATGCGGCGCGCTAGCTTTTTCTTGCGCTGGTTTTGCCGGTACGTCTCCTTTGAACAGCCTAACTCTGGGCGAAATTACGCTGACTGCTGCCTATAAGTTCACGGCCAAGCTTCTGGGCCGTTTTGAGCTACGTCAAGACTGGGCGGATGAGAGAGTGTTTCAGAAACGAAGCAGCAGCGCGGACAAGAACCAGACGACTTTAGCTTTACAGGCGATCTACACTTTCTGATGTCATGACTGCCAGCGCGACCGCGCTTGCCTCGGGAATCGAGGCAAGCGGGTTCTCCCGCCATTGTTATTCCATCTTCAACATCCTCTTTCCGCACGGGCCGAAATCTGTAACCTGATCGAGGGCGTGAGCCGTTGCGGGATTGCTCATCTCCACGCATCTGTATTAAAGAATGTAAGGGCATGAGCTTCAAATCACTTCTTCTAGAAGGGACCCCCACGGCTTCCTATATTTATCCCATCTTACTTGCCGTTTGGGCCGGGTTGCTTTTTTTTCCCGCACTGGGCGAGAGAGATTTTTGGGCGCCTGTCGAGCCTCGGTATGCGGAGATCGCAAGAGTCATGTTTGTCGAAGGCGAGTGGATCGTGCCGAAGGTGAACGGCGAAATTTATACGGACAAGCCTATTTTCTACTTCTGGTTGGTCCTGATTGGCTCGAAGCTGTTGGGAGGAGTCAATGAGTGGACGGTGCGTCTCCCCTCCGCGCTCGGCGCTCTCGGGCTCGTGCTGACAACCTACGCCTTGGGCCGCGATTTTTTTAATCCCCGAGTCGGGCTTTACGCCGGCGTGATCCTCGCGACTTGCGCGCGCGTCCTGTGGGAGGCGAGATGGGCCCATACGGACATGCTTTTCAGTTTTTTTTCCACCCTCGGGCTTTATTTGTTTGCCCGAGCCATTTTTGAAAAAGGCAAACCGAGTGAGATCCTCCTCGCTTACGCGTTGATCGGTCTAGCTACATTGACGAAAGGCTTGATCGGAGTGGTACTTCCTGGGCTCGTTTTATTGGCTTTCGTCGTCTGCCGAGCGGAATGGCGTTCGATTTTTGAGTGGCGTCTCGGTTGGGGTTTGTTGATTTTTCTGTTAGTGACGCTTCCCTGGTTCGGCTGGGTGAGCGCTGCAACCGATGGAAAGTGGCTGCAAGACTTTCTCTATGTTCATCACTTTCAGCGGTACACGTCAGGCTCGGGACACAGACAGCCTTTTTACTATTATTTGATGACACTTCCGGCCGATTTTTCTCCCTGGAGTATCTTTGCCGCACCGGCAGTCTTCGCTTACAGGCCCATTCGGGCACGACTACAGGAGCGCGCAACGCTTTTTTTTCTCCTGTGGTTTTTTTTAATCCTTCTTTTTTTCAGTTTTTCAAGCACCAAGCGAGACCTGTATCTGCTGCCCCTTTTTACGCCATCGGCTTTGTTTATCGCCTGCTATTTCGATCAGTTGACTCGAGGGACTATCCATCAAGACGGCCTTTATCGGGGGTTCTGTTTTGTTTTTTTCAGCCTGCTGGCGACAGCGGGGTTATCTCTTCCTTTTCTGGTGGCGTATTTTCAACAAGAGGCTGTAGGAATATCATCACCCTTTGCGGTTCTTCTGGTTGCCGGAGGTGCGGCAGCTCTGCTGGCCGTCTGGCGTGGAGCACCGTTAGGGGTTTTTTTCTCGACCGCCGGAACGTTCTTTTTGGGGTTTCTTTACGCCGCCCTTTGTATATTGCCCTTCATCAATGAATACAAATCACCGAAACCGTTTGCCCTTAAGGTCAAAGAGATTGTTGACCCAGCCAGATCTCTGTACATCTACGCCGATACTATGAATGATTTTAACTTCTACACGGAACGGGAGGTTATCCCGATTCTTGCGTCTCCGGGTGAGGTGAGGGGCCTTGCATCTCATTCCAATCCGGCTTATTTGCTCATCAGGGCTCGAGATCTCAAGAAGCTGGACCCTGAAGTCGTCAGTCACACGCTAGCGATGGCGCGCATAGGCGACAAGTCATGGTATCTGGCCGAGCTTACCAGAAGAAAGTGAATCTTTTTATGCGGCAATCCGTTCATTCAAAGGTTGAGAGCGCCTGGTTTGGGAGTTGATCTTTAGAAGAAGAAGCTGCTAAAGTTAACGTATGCCCGTAGCGACCATTGAAGAAGCGATTGAAGAAATCCGTCAGGGCCAGATGGTGATCCTGATGGACGACAAGAACCGCGAGAATGAAGGCGACCTCTGCATGGCGGGGGAAAAGGTAACTCCGGACGCGATCAACTTTATGGCGCGCTTTGGTCGAGGCCTCATCTGCCTGCCTTTGACTGAAGAGAAGGTCAAGCAGTTGGGATTGTCAATGATGGTTGCAGAGAACACCTCTCCGTTCGGGACTGCCTTTACGGTGTCCATTGACGCGGCAGACAAGATCACCACAGGCATTTCTGCCGCTGACCGCGCGCGAACGATTCTTACCGCCATCGCTGATAATGCGAAGCCTGAGGATCTGGTTACGCCTGGACATATTTTTCCCCTGCGGGCCAGAAGAGGAGGCGTCTTGGTCCGGGCCGGTCAGACGGAGGGTTCCGTGGACCTGGCGCGGCTGGCGGGCCTCAAGCCTGCTGGAGTTATCTGCGAAGTCATGAAGGACGACGGCACAATGGCGCGTCTTCCAGATCTGGAACAATTCGCCGCCGAACAAGATCTCAAGCTCGTTACGATTGCGGATCTAATTGAGTACCGTCTTCGTTATGATTCCTTGGTTTACAGGGTCGCTTCGGCGCGTCTGCCCACTCGATACGGGGGGGAGTTCCAGGCCATAGTCTATAACAGTCATGTGGATACGAGCGAGCACCTCGCGCTTATCAAAGGCGACATTTCGCCCGAGGACGAAACTCTGGTCAGAGTCCACTCGAAATATGTTCCTGGAGATGTCTTTGGGTTTGAATTCCTGAATACCGGTGCTGTCATTCAGCGTTCGATGGAGATAATCGCTCAAGAGGGAAAGGGCGTTATCCTCTATCTTCAAAGCGAGGGGAAAGGGCTGCGTCCAACCAGAATGACTTATCCACGGGTTCAGGGAAAGCCCATGCGAGATATGGATCGCTCATTCATTTATCAGGCGGATTTTAGGGAATATGGGATCGGCGCACAGATTCTTCGAGATTTGGGCGTGCGGAAAATGCGTCTCATCACCAATAACCAGAAAAATCTCGTAGGGCTTTCGGGCTATGGGTTGAAGGTCACGTCTCTAGTCCCATTGGACCTTCCCTTTGCAGAAAGCCGAGCCAGCCAAGAAACGCTGAGTCGGCTCAAGTGATGAATTGAGGAGGCACGGAGTATGCCCATTTACGAATACCATTGTTTGCGGTGTCAGAGCAACTTCGAGGAGCTTGTGCTCTCCACCGGAGAGACTATAACCTGTCGCGACTGTTCCAGCCCAGAAGTGGAGCGTTTACTCTCCGTATTTAGCGCGCCCGTGGACCGGTCCGGCGGCGCTCCAATGAGCGGCGGATGCGGCGGGTGTGGTCCGGGGGGGTGTGGCTGTCATTAGCCGGCCTGGAGGGTCACAAATAGGTTGGCACCAGGGTTTTGAGTTTTTTCAACGCATCATCAATACTGGAAAAGGTCTTTTCTTCAACCAACTCGCCGCTAACCCAGTAATCGAGCGAAGGAGCCGGAGTAAAGTTGATATCAATGATTCTCTCTCCAATAGGCTCATCTGTTATTAGAACTCTTACAGAATAGCCTGCGTCGACGATTACGGCCCGAGCCGTTTGGGGTAATTTGAACGAATTTTTGATCTTGGCAAGTCCGGCGGCAGAATAGTTTCCGACCCCTAAAGAGACATATCCCCACTGGCCAGGCTCGAGTGGCGCCTGGTGTAAAACGCGCCGGTTGATATCGACCACATTGCGGGAGGCCTGGTCCTGATTATAGTCTTTCAGAAGCGCCTGAGCCCATTTTTCTATGATCCCTCTGCCAACATAGGGCTCCTTCGGACGTTCCTTAACCGGCCCCCGCTCAATCCACCACTTTGCTTCTTCGAGGGAGGCGTTTTTTTCGTCGGCCATATTTACGTATTTTGTACCGTGGCGTTGGCGCTCTGTCAACTTAAGACCTATTGACATCCCTGAGACCTTCTGTTAGGGGTTCTCCATCCGGGCATAGTCCCAATGTAAGGAACAGGATAGGAGGGCTAATTATGGCCGACCAGACGGCTGAAGAGGTATTATTAGACGTTCGAGTTGCGGAGGCTTCCAGGCTCTATAAATTTTATCTTAATCAGGAGAAAAAAATTCTTGGAATTTCCGCCGTGGCTATTTTTCTCACCATCTGGGAACTCACGGGAGGGGTTTTGCAGCTCATCAACCCCATGTTCATGAGCGCACCTTCGCTTATCTACAAAGCCGCTGTCCAGCTATTCGTCTCGGGGGAGATCTACAACGATCTCTATGTGAGCGGGATCGAGTTTGCCTGGGGATATGTGCTTTCGGTTATCTTCGCTGTTCCTTTTGGCATCATGGTGGGTTGGTATAAGAGGATGAGCTACATCTTTGATCCTTTCATCAATGCTATGAACGCTACTCCGCGCGTCGCCCTATTGCCGCTGGTCATCATCTGGTTGGGTATCGGGATCCTCTCCAAGGTCGGCATCATCTTCCTCGGGGCGGTTTTCCCGATATTGATCAATACACGCGACGGAGTAAAGACAACTCCCTATAATCTTCTGACGGCCGCGAGGAGCTTTGGCGCGTCTGAGTGGCAAATCTTTAGGAGCGTGGTACTTCCTTCCACCGTGCCGTTTATCCTAACGGGTCTGAGACTTGGAGTTGGGCGAGCCCTGATCGGTGTCATGGTCGGAGAGCTTTATGCCGCTACTGCCGGGATCGGTTTTATGATCACGGTTGCCGGCGCGACTTTCCAAACTGATAAAGTTTTTGTGGGCGTTCTGATATTTGCCCTCAGCGGGATGATTTCTATGGAGATGCTCACCAAGCTTGAAAGCCGTTTCGATAAGTGGCGGCCCAAGGTAGGGGCGGCTGCATAGCTAGTCTTCATTTTTGGTCGTTTGAATCAAGAGGTGGCTTGCCGGGAGGACCCGGGCCACCTCTTTTTTTTCTGTTCAGGGACGGTGTCAAAGGGCATCGCCTCCTCCCGGCGAGATTGTAGGTTGCGTGCTGCCCTGGCTTGACTTCTATGCCGCGCTGGGGCCTATCCTTGGAGGGCTTGGCCGCGTAGCGTAAGGAGAAGGAAGATATGAGAGGATTGACCAGAGCGCTTTTCTTTATTGTCTTAATTCTTATTGTATTTCTGGGTCAGGCAGTCGCTCTTTACACGGACTGGCTGTGGTTTGAGGAAGTGGGCTTCACGCAAATCTTTGCCAAAACTCTGACGTTTAAGCTCATCTTAGGGCTCGTGTTTGGCGGCCTTTTCTTTGGGCTGATCTTTCTGAACGTCAAGCTGGCGGCTCAGCCTTACAGGGGCGCTCGTTTCTGGCCGCAAGAAAACGTGATCGAATTGCCCGGTCCCGAGCTCATCGATCCCGTGCTCCGGCGCCTGCTTTTGCCTGTCGCCATTCTCCTCGGCGTGTTTGCTGCGCCCCAGGCCGCCAGCCACTGGGAATCTGCCATACTGTTCTTAAACGCGGTCCCCTTCGGCATTAAGGATCCACTGTTCGGAAACGATATCGGATTTTATATTTTTCAGGTGCCAGCGCTCAGCGCTTTGTATACTTGGCTTAGCGTCACACTCGGGATCGTCACTCTGGCAACTGCCTTTGGATACCTTCTCTATCGTGGACTCCAGTATGGCCCGGCGGGACTGTTCTTGTCGGAACGGGCGAAGACGCATCTGTTTTCTATGATTGGTGTTCTTCTCCTCATTAAAGCGTTCGGATACCAGCTTGACGCCTTCGGCCTCCTTTACTCTTCGAGAGGCGCTGCCTTCGGCGCCAGCTATGCAGATGTATACGCGAACCTGCCGATCCTCCGAACATTATCATTGCTTGCCATAGCGGCGGCCGGGCTTTGCTTTATACAGATATTTCGGCCGGGCTTCAGGTATATTGTCTCGGGCGTGGGAGTCTTGATCGTGGTTCACTTGGGTGGCTTGACTCTTTATCCTTCTCTTGTCCAGCGGTTTCGCGTGGTGCCGAACGAGATCGCGGCAGAGCGACCATTCATCGAGCGCAATATCGAGTTCACGCGGAGGGCTTACGGCCTGGATAAGGTAGAGAGCCAGGACTTCCCGGCCGAGGAGCAACTTGTCTCTTCGGATTTGAAGCGTAACGAAGCCACGATCAAAAATATTCGCCTCTGGGAGCATCGGCCGCTTCTGGCTACGTACGCTCAACTCCAGGAAATACGCACCTATTACAAGTTTGTCGATGTCGACAATGACCGTTACCAGATCAACGGGACGTACCGTCAGGTGATGCTTTCGGCCCGGGAGCTCTCGCATCAGCACCTACCGAGCCGGATTTGGATCAACGAACACCTGACTTACACCCATGGCTATGGAGTCGTCTTTGGACCCGTGAATCAGGTGACACCGGAGGGCCTTCCGGAGTTTTTCATCAAGGATATTCCCCCAGTAAGTTCTGACGCCATCAAAATAACTCGCCCGGAAATTTATTATGGAGAACTCGCCAATGATTATGTGTTTGTAAAAACCAAATCCCAGGAGCTTGACTATCCCTCCGGCGACCAGAATATTTATGCGACGTACTCAGGCACCGGGGGAGTTCCCGTAAGCTCTTTTTGGCGGAAACTAGTCTTCTCGCTTCGTTACGCCACGCTCAGAATCACGCTCTCCAACGATATTGTCAGAGAAAGCCGCATTCTTTATCACCGCCAGATCCAGGATCGGGTCAAAAAAATTGCCCCTTTCATTGCCTTTGACGGAGACGCGTATCTCGTGATTGCCCAGGGAGGCCGTCTGTTCTGGATCATCGACGGGTACACGACTTCGGACCGCTACCCATACTCCGCGCCAACGAGGAGATTGGGCAACTATATTCGAAACTCGGTGAAAGCCGTCGTGGACGCCTACCACGGGACGGTGAACTTTTACCTGAGCGATTCTCAGGATCCCGTGATCCGGGCCTATGCGGGCGCCTTTCCGGGACTCTTTAAGCCTTTGGACGCGATGCCCGAGGATCTGCGCGCACACATCCGTTATCCCCAGGATCTGTTTCTGGTCCAGGCCCACATGTATGCGACTTACCACATGAGGGATCCGCAGGTTTTTTATAACAAGGAGGACCTGCTGAGCATCCCGCGTAAAGTTCTGGATGGCCAAGACCGTGAGATGGAGCCCTACTACACGATCATGCGCCTCCCCGGTGAGAAAAAAGAGGAATTTGTTCTTCTTCTACCTTTTACTCCTAACAAGAGAGATAATATGCGGGCATGGCTGGCGGCTCGCAGCGATCCTCCGCACTACGGCAAGCTGATCGCGCTGGATTTTCCTAAGGCGAAACTGGTTTACGGTCCCAAGCAGATCGATGCGCGAATCGAACAGGATGCTTTCATATCCCAACAGCTCAGTCTTTGGGGGCAACGGGGTTCTCAAGTTATTCGCGGTAGCCTGCTGGCAATCCCGATTGAGACGTCGCTTCTGTATGTCCAGCCGCTTTATCTCGCTGCGGAGAAAGGCTCGCTCCCTGAGCTAAAGCGGGTTATCACCGCCTTTGGCAATCACATCGCTATGGAGGAAACGCTGGAACAATCACTCCAGCGATTGTTCGGTGATCGAGCGACCAAGGAGCCAGCTCAAACCGGAGTGGTCGCGGAGACTCACGCCGGGGAAAAGAATCTGGCAAAACGGGCTTTGGAGCACTATATGCGTTCCCAAGAAATTTTGCGCCAGGGAAATTGGGCCGGATTTGGTGAAGAGCTTAAGAAATTGGAGGGAATACTGAAAGAATTGCAAAAAGGTCCGTAAAAGGATGGCTGACGCCCGTCCCCTGTCTTGGATGTTGGGCATAAGACTGTTAACCGGCCGGTTGGCTAGAAAGGAAAAATCCATGGTTACTTCACTCACGCCAAAAGCTCATCGTCACTGCACAGCGGCTGTGCTGGTCTTCATCGGCTTCTTTTTATCCCCTCAAAACTCTATGGCCGCCGAAAAAGAAAAGCCTCGCAGCGGCGGGGAGCTTGTTTTCGCGGTGGGCGGCACTCCTCCTTCATTTGACGGGCATCGAGAGACGACCTTTGCGATGATTCATCCGATAGCTCCGCACTATAGCCTGCTGCTGCGTTTCGATTCACAGAATTATCCGAAGATCGTCGGTGATGTCGCCGAGAGCTGGACGGTTTCTAAGGATGGCTTGACGTATACCTTCAGAATTCGTCGGGACGTCAGGTTCCATGACGGCAGTCCGCTGACCGCCAGAGATGTCAAGGCCACCTACGATAAGATCATATTCCCGCCTCAAGGCGTCGCGAGCGCCCGGCAGGCACTGTATTCAGTCGTCGAAAAAGTGGACACGCCGGATGTTTATACTGTGATCTTCCGACTGAAGCATCGGTCCGCATCTTTTCTCGCCAACTTAGCTTCGCCGTGGAATTTCATCTACAAGGCCGAGATCCTTGCCAAAGATCCACGTTGGTATGAGAAAAACATCGTGGGTTCCGGTCCGTTTCTTTACGTTGAATACGTGGCGGGCTCCCATTGGATCGGAAAGAAAAATCCCCATTATTTTCTCAAGGGCCGCCCGTATCTGGACGGCTACAGAGCCGTCATCATCCGTGACACCGCGCCCCGCGTGGCGGCTATTCGCAGCGGCCAAGCACTGATTGAATTTCGGGGTTTTAATCCGGCGGCGCGCGATGACATTGTGAGGACCGTCGGGAACCAAGGCGTGGTGCAGGAGAGCCCTTGGGTCTGTAATCTGCAGGTTGCGATCAATAACAGCAAGAAGCCATTCGACGATGTGCGCGTCCGGCGCGCCTTGAGTCTTGCCATCGACCGTTGGGGAGCGTCGAAAGCCCTGTCGCAAATTTCTGTGATGAAACATGTCGGCGGCCTCTTTCGCCCGGGGGCGGAGTTTGCAACCTCAGAATCCGAACTCACGAAAATCCCAGGCTTCGGCAAGAACATCGACGCCGCGCGGAAGGAAGCTCGCCGGCTGCTCAAAGAGGCGGGGATTCAGGATGGGTTTAGCTTTACGCTCAAGAACCGCAACGTCAAAGAACCTTACGAGGTCACAGGTGTCTATGTCATCGATCAGTGGCGCCAGATCGGTC
>JACQUW010000034.1 GCA_016210115.1 Deltaproteobacteria bacterium
GAGCACATGTGGTGGGCCAACGTGGAGACGAAACCCTACGGAGGATACCCGCAGATCTGGGACGTGAAGATTCTTGATCTTCTGGAAAAGGCGAATCCGGGAAAGCAAAACTGGTCGGGAAAACCTGCCGCCGATCCCAAAAAACCCTACGGCCAGTTTGACGGCCAGACGATATTTGAATCGCAGAAAATGCTCACTCCGGATAGCGCCCGCGTGCTGGGGTACCTGCCCACCGATGAGGAGTGGAACTCTCCCAATATCTACGAAGATAATCCGGTCGGAAAAAAAGGGGTGCGCTACCAATTCGACAAGAACGGAGTCGAGTTGCCCGAGCACAAGACCTGGTTTTTCTATCTCGCGCGCATCTGCAATCACTGCAGCTACCCGGCTTGCCTGGCCGCCTGCCCGCGGAAAGCGATTTACAAGCGCCCGGAGGACGGCATCGTTCTCATTGACCAGGAGCAGTGCCGCGGCTACCGGAAATGCGTCGAGGCATGCCCATACAAAAAGAGCATGTACAGGGGCAACACGCGGGTTTCGGAGAAGTGCATCGCCTGTTATCCGCGCATCGAAGGAAAGGATCCTGAAGGCAAGGGCCAACCGTTGGAGACCCGTTGCATGTCGGCGTGTATCGGCCAGATCAGGCTGCAGGGCCTGGTCAAGATGAAGCGGGACGGAACCTGGGCCGAAGACCGCTACAATCCGATTTACTACATGGTTCACGTGGCGAAAGTCGCTCTCCCTCTCTACCCCCAGTTCGGCACAGAACCGAACGGATATTACATCCCACCGCGGTGGGTCCCGCGTGATTATCTCAGACAGATGTTCGGCCCGGGCGTCGATCAAGCCATCGAGCGCTACAGTTACCCGGATCGCGAGCTGTTGGCCGTACTCCAGCTCTTTCGCCGCTCAAACCGGATCATCTTTCGCTATGAGATCAAAGAGGGACCGAAGATCTATGAGGCCACGCTGCGCGGTAAGAAGATTACGGTTTATAACGACACGGTGATCGCTTACGGTCAAAACGGGAAAGAGATCTTCCGCACCACGGTCGAAGAGCCGCTTCACGTTCGGCCGGCCAAGCACGCGAATTCGATATGACCAGCAAGAGTTCAAACAGTTCCAGACGTTCAATATTGTTCAAGCCGTTGAACGGCTTGAACCGCTTGAACGGCTTAAACGTCTTGAACGAGCGGAGGACCGATGGCGAGCACGATTTCCAAAACTGAACTATCCGACATCGATCAGGCTTTGTGCCGGGCGACGCTTTACAGCGCATTGGCGCTGGGGTTTCGACCTCCCGCCGAGGAAACCATCACACGCTTGGCGGGGAAAGAGGAGAATGCGGCGCTCGCTGAAGCTGCCGCCGCATTGGACGGGAGCTTTGATTCCGAGCTTGCTCCAGCGGTTTTCAACCTGACTCGCGTAAACCAAAGCTTCCCTGACATCGCGCAGTCATACCCGAGGTTGTTCGGCCACACGGTGAGAGGATTGGCGCCGCCTTACGAGACGGAATATGGCTCTGAGGCAATTTTCCAACAGGCCCATGAATTGGGAGATCTGGCCGGCTTTTATCATGCCTTCGGCCTGGTACTGAATTCGAAGGAGCACGAGCGCGCCGATCATCTGAGCTGCGAGTGCGAGTTTCTCTCGTTCCTCGCCCTCAAAGAAGCCTATGCGCTCGAACAATTCGACACACCGATGCTGGAAGAGGTCCGCAAGGCCACGCGCGTGTTCTTGCAGGATCATCTGGCCCGCTTCGTGCCCGCCTTTGCTCGAAAGCTCGCCACGGAGGACGGTGGTGGATTTTATGGCGCGCTGTCGGCCCTTTGCCTTAGTTTCACTTTGCAGGAGTGTGCCCGCTTCGGCGTCCCCGCAGGAGCGGAGAGCCTCGGCCTGCGTCCCGCCGATGATGATCGTGTTCCCATGGCGTGCGGATCAGGCGCAGAATGCACGGCCATGCCAGGGGTATGCGCGCCGGACCAACTGGAAGGAATATGAAAGAAGCAAACTTCCTGCGCTACGATCCGCGTCTTCTGGAAGAAGCGGTATTCTTGGCTGTTAAGGACCGGCCGCAAGCGGATATTTATCACGGGGAACGGAGCCGGGTTTATGACATCCAAGAGCCGCAGGAGCGGGAAGAGGGCTTTAGGACCGTAAACCAGCAATGGTTTTTTAGTCTGGGACTCCATGTCGCCATCGAAAGAGCCCTTGAGGAACAGCCCGCTATTTCTTCGGGCGTAAAGTTCTGCGTTGTCGCCCGGGCCGCCGGAAAAAACGAGGAGGGTGCCGAGCTGTTTGTAAACTCCGCCAAGACTATTGACCCGAATGACCGGCGCACAGCGCGTATCCTGCTCAGGCCTGAATCGCTCCTGGCGCAGGCAGAGCTTTTGATCTTCTTACGCCAAGAGTTATTCCACGTTACGGACATGCTCAACCCGGATTTCGGTTATGAGCCGTTTTTGCCGCCCGCGGAAGGGGGGCCGGCGCACGATTCATTGCTGCGGGAGCGCTATAAAGTCCTTTGGGAGACCGCGATTGCCGGTCGGATGGTAAGGCGGGGATGGCTTTCGGAATCCGTTCGGGCCGAGCATCTCTCTCGCTTTCGTCGCGTGTTTCCAATTTTCGGCCAGGAGACCGAGACCGTTTTCAGTGGATTTTTCGACAGCGAAACTCATACTCATGCCGATTTCATCAACTTGGCTTCCGCTCCGGGGGCTGCTGTAGAACACACAACAGAAGGGCCTCAGCCGGGGAGCCGCTGTTCCCTTTGCGGGTTTCCGACCCATGCATTCGAAACCCAGCCGGAAAATCTTGGGTCTTCCGTAATCGCGGAGATCCGCCGCGATTTTCCCCACTGGCGGACGATCGATGCTCTTTGCATACAATGCGCGGATATTTACCGCGCCTGTGCGGTTGCGACCTCATCAAGCCAGCCGCTTCCCGGGAACTTATTACTGTAGCCCGGCGTACTGACCGCTGAAACAACGCCCGCGGCGACCGCTCTTAATTTTCCCAGTCAAATCCGCAATCCCAAATCCGCAATTCGCAATCCGAAATCCGAAATCTTTCTCCCTCTTGACCCATTCTACCGCTCCAATTAATTGTGTTGTTTATGATTACACTGAAGGACATCGAGACCGCGCGCGAGCGTATTCGAGGTCGCGTTTATAACTCGCCATGCGCCTATTCGGAAACCATAAGCCAACTGGCGGGAAACCGGATTTTCTTCAAGCTCGAAAATCTGCAAATGACCGGCTCTTTCAAAGAAAGAGGCGCCCTCAATCGCTTGCTGACATTGACGGAAGAGGATGCGAATCGCGGCGTTGTCGCGGCGAGCGCGGGAAACCACGGCATGGCCGTGGCCTTTCATAGCCAGCGGCTGGGAATCCCTTCTACTATTGTGATGCCGGTTCATGCGCCGCTTATCAAAGTTAGCTGGGTGCAGCGGTACGGCGCCCGGACCAGGCTACACGGTGAAGATTATGACGCGGCCTATGAAGAAGCCAGGCGCATCAGCGCTGACGAGGGTCTCACCTTCATTCACGGCTTCGATGATCCGGAGATTGTCGCCGGCCAGGGCACTATTGGTCTTGAGTTGCACGACCAGAACCCGGAGCTGGATGCGGTTATCGTTCCGGTCGGAGGTGGCGGACTTATCGCCGGAGCGGCGCTGGCTCTCAAAGAGCGAATGCCGGCTATCCAGGTGATCGGCGTTCAGACGGAGCAGATTCCCTCCATGAAGACTGCGCTGGAAAAAGGCATGAGCGTCCATCTTCCTCCCGCAATAACGATCGCCGACGGCATCGCGGTGCGCCGCGTCGGTGAATTACCGCTCGCGTTAGCCAGGAAATATGTGGACGAGATCGTTACTGTAAGCGAGGGGGAGATTGCGAATGCCGTCCTTCTTCTCCTCGAGATTGAAAAAACCGTAGCTGAAGGAGCCGCGGCTGTTCCCCTGGCAGCTCTAATGAACGGTAAGGTAAATCATAGCGGTAAAAACGTGGCCTTGATCGTGTCCGGGGGCAACATCGACATGAATCTGATTTCCCGCATTATAGAGAAAGGCTTGATCCAGGATGGAAGGTTGACCAGTGTCTCAGTGATCCTTCCAGATCGTCCGGGAGCTCTGGCGC
>JACQUW010000035.1 GCA_016210115.1 Deltaproteobacteria bacterium
ACTTAGGGAACCACGAATTTCGTACTTCAGGCCATACGGGCTATACTTTCCGAGTTCCGCGTCGCCAGAAACCGCTAGATCAAGGAGATCTTTCTCAAAACGCCGCTAGTTAGCACTTGTGTAACCGAGGCTGGCGAAAAATGGGGCCTTGAAACGCCCGACCGGGTGCGAAGTCGAAAGAAGGTAATCCCGAATCTTGGCCCGTGCAATGACTGCACGTTCTGCTGCAGGTAGTTTCATCCCTTATTCGGATATTGACTTTGCCATTTAACCGCGTGAACCCGAGCGTAAGCGAAGGTCACTTCCGCAGCAACGGTATCGTCCCGAGGCCAGCTCTCACGACTGCGTGAACAACATCGCCCGCGCTCTTCTCGGGAGGTGTGTACTTTTCTTTCTCGTTCATTTCCCTAAACCATAACGCTAAGCTCAGCCGGCGCGATCAGCGCTCGGGCTGAAGCTTTTGGTTAGCCTCTTCCGAGGCGTTTCCTGATCCACGATGGTTTCCTGCGACAATCCAGGACCGCATGGACCCTAACCAACTCGCCAACAACGTCATAGTAAATGGCAAACGGAAAACGTTTGGACAGCGAGCGATGATATCCGTAAACGACATGGTGAATCCCGGCAAAAAGAAGCAGGGAATCAATGTCTGAGAAGAGACAGTCTAGAAAATATGATCCAACCCCGGTCTCACGACTTTCGTAGAATTGAAAGCCCTCGATCAGATCCTGCTGTGCCTCGTCAAGGATTTCAATTTTCACGAAATTTTGTTGCGAATGTCCCTTTTGGCGGTCTCCCAATCCACAAAGTGCGCTTTACCCTCGGCGACTCGCTCTCGGCGCTCGTCGAGAATATCTTTGTGCCAAGCCGGTGATTCAACGGATTCCGGAGAACGACCAAGATCCTCCCACAGCAATTCCATCGCGGCAAGTTTCTCTTGCAGAGTCATATCCTTCAAGGGGAGGTTCATAGACATACCCACCTCAATATGCGGCAGCTTCAAATCCCCCGGCTAACGCCGGGCCTCAGCTGCTGCCGAAAGCCGCAGCGAAGCGGAGGCTGTAGGCAGTCAGCTGCAGGCCTATGTTGGGCTGGGTATGCCGTTGACATGGCCGTGCCACCGGAAGGCACTGCCACAGGCGCCCTCCGCAGCCCTGCCCCTCGATTGTGCCGTGTCTGGGAAGGCATGGATGTCCCCAGCCTCAACACGGTGATGCCTGCGCGTCTCCCCCCGGTGCTCTGCGAAGCCCTCTTCAGTGGGACCCCTCATCCTCTGGCAGCGCGCACTGCTTCCTGGCTTTGTTGTCCAGGCGCCTCACCTGCTGCTCCAACTGCTGCATGGCTTCGTCGTCCAAGCGCCGCAACTGGTGCTCAGCACGTCTCAGTTCCAACTCGGTCACAAACCCGTGCGCGACCTTGCGGTGTTTGTGGGCGACTCTCAGCCTGACCTCGCCCTGACAGGTCCCAGGAAGGTCCTGTACCAAGCGCATGCTGTGCACGCGTAAGGTGACAAACGCGGTGCAAGAGCTTTTGCTGGAAGTGGATGGCTGCCAGAACGCGCCGCCGAAGCCCGCGACTCTCGAACTGCGAAGCGGGGCGGCTATTCGCTCCAGCGCTCTTGTTGGATCGCGTCGGTCGCACAGTCATTTGCTGTCTTCGCTGGCAACGCATCGTTTACCGACCAGCCTTCGGAGTCGTGACGGCGCTTGGAGGTCCGAATCGTTGCTGTATTCGGGCGCCGGTTTCCAACATCCGATTGCCAACCATGTGTTTCGCCGAGCCAATGGAATCCCCACGCCGTTTCCCCTCGTCCTTGAGCCTTTGAGCTGCGTTTCTAAGCGTACTCGCCAGTGGGGATGTTGGCTTGAGCCGTTCAACAAGTTCAGAAAGTACCTCAATCGTGTACCAGTCCTGCTTTACTCGCTTTGTGTAACCAGGAGAGCATATTGTGTCAATCAGACGCTGCACCGCTTGTGCCGGCACTGGGCTTTGCGGATACCGTTCGGCAATCATCTCAAACGCCATCGCCGGCCCAGCATACATACCCAACCATGAAGCGGCATATTGATATGAGTTTGGATCTTCAGTGGCCAGGACCGCATCCGCAAGATTGTTGGCAGCACTGGGACCAACTGCCGCAAGACGTCGGGCAAGATCCTGCCTGTCGTACGCGTACGCGAGATCGTCTTTAGGCTTATCGACTCTGCAAAGTTGCCTGCTAATCTCCGCTGCCGGGTCGCTGTTGACGCCTTGCGATGCCGGCTTGTCGGATGCCACCGCGACTTTCACATGCTTGCGCACTTCGGTGTCGAATGCTTCGATGAGGAAACGACGACCTACAGCCATGCCAGCGTTTTGGGACTTCCAGTGATTCACGGCAGAGGCGAGCCACCGTCCCTCCGAGTCCACGGCCGCAAAATGCGGCGCAACCTTCTCAGCGATTATGAGACCGTGCGCACTGTTTGGCACGTACATGACCTCATGCACAAGCATGGGCAGAATAATCGGGTCTCGTGGAGCAACCGCGATTTTTCAGATATTTTGGGCTTCCGGCTGTACCCACCAATACGAATCAGTCATAAACGCCATGAGGAGTCCGAGAACTTCTTCCGGTTTCGTGTGGATTTCAGCCGCAAATCGCTTCTCAATTTCCGTAGAGCTCGCCTTCATGATGTCCATGAGCGAACAAAGTGCCGGGAACTCTCCGCTCACGTGGAGATTGAGCGATGCGTACATCCACATCAGGAGCGGCAAGTCGCTTCTTGTCGCAGTGTTTGATATGGTAACGCCCAGTTCTCGGTCCAGCCGCATGCCCACGTCACCATCATAACTGGACTCGATCATTTTTGTGATTGTGTCGTCAATAGCGCTGAGAAGTCCAGGTGACCATTTTCCGTCTTGCTTCAATGAACGTACAAACTTCCGTTCGTCCTTGAACTTCTTGGATCTTAGGCGAAGGTCCTGGTAGGCAACTGCCATTGGCGACTTCTCGGCGAGTTGTTGAGCCTTTTGCACGAGGTCGTCCCAGTTGGCGCGGTTGCTTCGCGTTGAACCCGCACGCGCGGTTGCACTCCGCTGGTTTATCATCTCAATTACAATTTCGTAGGCTGCTTGCTTGCCGGAGTCATTCGACTTTTTTGCTTTTGCAAGCTGCTTCTCAAGAAAGGGAAGAAGCCGCGTGTCGTGTGCGACGAGACGCGCAGCGGCAACGGTCATCTTGGCGTCTGACTCCATCGTCGCCGGTCGGTTGGGAGAGGGCGTATTAGCCTCCATTTCCGTCACAGAGGATGTGATGGCCTGTGACTCGGTTTCCGAAAAGCCGAGAGCACGGAGTTCTTCGGTTGCGCCTCGATTCCCTGACGAGCAGCCTGTCAGTGCAATTAGAAGTCCCAGACAAAATCGAAGTAGCGCGGTTGTGGTCTTGATTCTTGTTTTCATGGCTGTGCCTCCGTGCATGTCAGATTGCGCATAGGGTGGTTGAGCGGCCCAACGCCGTGCTCAGCGGGCGCTTTTAGCGATCCGCCTGAAGCATCAAGTTAGCTGGCGCTCCGGTGGGCTAAAGCTTCACGAATCTCCTCAAACGTCACGCATTCAACGCGTTTTGGCACTACTATTAGTCTTCGGTCCTTTTCCCAATCCTCCCACTTATTTTTTATCGCTCCTCGGGCCGAATTCCCTAAACTAACCGGTTGCGGGTGAACCACGCAGATTCTGTTAGCCGAGTTGCTGTATATCCACTCGACGAGCTGCGTGTTAATGCCTTTATCTGCGAAACCGTACCCACAAACCGCCAAATCTGTCGTGAGGCGGAGTCGGTGCCGGAACTGCCATAGGAGATCGAGGAAGACCCCTCCGGTGTACTCGAGCATCTTGTTGAAGGTACCAATCAAGATGCGAGGTCCGCCATCCACCCTGTCAAGATGAAGGCGAGAGGGATCAGCGCCTTCAGGGAGGATGCCGATGGCTTCCTGCTCCCACCCATAACCCCATGGTCTCAGACGATACCAATCCACAGATCCATGGAGTTTGAATAAATTAATCTTCGACTCTTTGTTTTGAAAGACGCCTGGATTCCAATAACGCACCTTCGGGTCGGGTTCGCCGAAGCCGTCTACGGGAATTACACCTCTTGATCTTAGATATTTCTCGATAAGACAATCGTGATTGAGAGTGAAGACGTCTATGATATCATATTGCGGATTCACGTAGGCGTCGTAGATAAAAGATAGGTGGTTCAAGGTGGTGGCGGGCTTGCGAAGTTCCCTCGCCACTACGTCTTCTATATAGGGGACGGCTTCCGCGGCTAAATCGTAAAGAGTTTTCTCCGTAGCATCAGGACATCTAGACCGCAGATTAGCCAAAAGTTGCTGGACGAATGGGACAACAACCGGATTCTCGAAATTACCGGAGTTGTGGCCAGTTACCTGCGAGCATACGTAATACAGGTCTTCATAGTTGGACGGGCGGTTGAGTTGTTGAAAATGCCCTTTAACCGTTTCGCGAAGGAGGCGGAGAAAGGAACAGATGGAAAAGGATTCATGGCAATGCCCGGCGTAACTATCACCAGCAAGGACGATCTCGGTGAGCTGCTCGGTGCACGGCAGTTCAGCCGGTATAGAGATTCCCGAGCCTACCAGGAATACGAGACGGCTTGTGTTTCTTATGTCGTAAGTCACGTTCAGCTAACGTTATCCGGCACTTTCACTGCGACGCATCTCCACCATTAGAGGCTGTTCAGGAACAGGAACGCAATTCCTCCAACAAGGAGGACAACAAGGGCTACTTTCCGGTTCCGAATACCGAAAGTCCAGAGAGGACTGAACATTGCTGTCAAACCGAGAGCGATGGCGCAATAAGCGGCAACGCGAAGGTTGCCCGTCCATGCGGACCAACCAACAACCCAGAAGCGATATATCCAGAAACAACCCATGAGGATGATTAGGAGTGTCAGGCCGGGAGTCCCCGCTATCATCAGCCGCACGACTTCTTCGTCCATCTGCTCGCACGCAGGACACCTAGGGGCATTGGCTGGTTTGGCGGCTCCACAGGCTTCGCATTTTTTCATGCCAGACTCCCTCGCCCTCTCTCAGCGTCCGGATAACGCTCAGGATGAGCGACGCGTTTTTCGCGTTCGCTCTATCCTTTTGTTATGCCCTCTCTTCGTCGATTCACGCGCAGCATACAAAGCCTCCGGAGCTATATCGACACCATTTGGCCAGGCGAGTGTTCCTGCCTCGACAAAGAACTTCTTAAAAAACTTTGGGTCCCTAAGGGGTTCGAAAACCGGTCCTTTGAACCACTGCGAAATATCGATGTACTTCTCGGTTCCATCATCGAAACGGGCTGAAACGATAAAGCCGCTTATATAACGCGCTCCAATGACTTGTGGCAGATAACTCATAAAATTACTCCAACGG
>JACQUW010000237.1 GCA_016210115.1 Deltaproteobacteria bacterium
AGGGAACGCGAATCTCGGGCGTTTCGATTATGGAAACCATGCCGTCGCGGATCTGTAACCTTGCGGGTTCGCCCTCGATCAACCGTGACGCGGTCTCGATAATCTGCCGTTTGGCGTCTTCAGCCGCCTTAAGCGCGGCGAGTCCAGAGGTGAAGGTGGTGGTGCTGCCCGAGGTGCTGTGGGCGAACGGGGTCGTGGCGGTGTCGGCAAAAGTCGCCTGAACGTTTTCAAAATCCAGTTCCAGGGCTTCGGCGACAATCTGGCGCAGAATCGTCCAAGCGCCCTGGCCGATCTCAGCGATGCTCATCAGCAGCTCGGCGCTGCCGTCGCTTCTGACTTTCACCACCGCGGAGGATTGGGATTGCCCGGTCTTGTAGATACACGCGGCAAGGCCCATGCCGCGATACTTCCCTTCAGAACGGATTTTACGGGGCCCCTGGGGACGCGGCGTCCATCCGATTCGCCTCGCGCCTTCGCGCAGGCACTCGGCCAAGAGGTTACTCGAAAAGGGCACGCCGCCTTCGATGGGTTGCGCCGGCACGAGATCGTCTAACGGCGTCGTCCGCGCTCCGGGCTGTCCTTCAGGTCGGACATGATTACGCAAGCGAAACTCCAACGGGTCCATCTGAAGTTTTTCCGCGGCCTCGTCGGCCAGCGACTCCAGCGCAAAATGCGCCTGGGGCGCACCGAGACCGCGATAGGAACCGGCCACAGGGCTGTTGGTAAAAGCCACCTTGCCAACAAAGCGCGCGTTGGGACAGGAATAAAGGTAAGTAAGACCATGGCCGAGGCGCGAGGCGACGCCGAAGCCGGGCGCATAGGGACCCGTGTTGAGCGCGCTGCTGGCGTCGATAAATGTGAGGCTGCCGTCGCGCTTCAGTCCCATGCGAATCCGCGTCGCCGTCGCATGGCGCCATTTGCCGAAGCCCAATTCTTCTTCCCTCGTGTAGCCCATGCGCACCGCGTGGCCGGCTTTGCGTGCCAATAGTGCCGTAATCGCACCCAGGCGGGTTTCGTCCTTGCTGCCAAAGCCGCCGCCCAGATACGGACCGATCACTCGTATCTGTTCGTGCGGCAGGCCAAAAACTTTCGCCAATTTTTCGCGGTCACCGTAAACGTTGCGGCTCGCCTTCCACACGATGAGCTTGTCGTTGTCCCACCAGGCAAGGCAGTAGCGCGGCTCGAGGGCCAGCGGGCTGGTGGACTGGGTGCGATAGGTTCCTTCGACGACGATCTCGGCTTCGCTCAACCCGCGTTCGACGTCACCCCGGGAAAACTCAATGGGCGCACCGCCGGCCAGGTTCGATCCGCCGCGCACCGATGGCGCATCCGGTTCGAGAGCGAATTCGGCGTCGAGCACAAACGGCAGGGGACGGTATTCGAGATCGATCAACCGCAATGCTTCTGCGGCGATCTCTTCGCTATCGGCGGCCACGGCCGCCACCTCATCGCCGACATGGCGCACGATCTGATTGAGCACATAGACTGGCGCCACCGGCCCTTTTGTACCAGAGGGGCTGCCTTCTTCGAAGGGGTTACTGGGCGAGTCCTTGTAGGTGATGACTGCGCGCACGCCCGGCAGGGCGCCGGCCTTTGCGGTGTCGAGGGCAATAATCTCGGCGTGGGGAAACGGACTGCGCAGGGTTTTGCCGTACAGCATGCCTTTCGTCCTGAGGCGGTCGGCGGAGAATTGTGCTGCACCGCAGACCTTCTCTCTGGCATCCGAGCGCGTTACGGATCGACCGACGATGTGAAGTGGCGGGAAAGCGCTGAGTTTGACTTTGGCCATAGTCAATTCCGCGTTGCTCTTATCGCAACGGAAGAGGCTAAGCAAGAGAGGCTAAGAGACGCTAAGGTCTTGAATCTTGATAGTTCTCTTTAAACTGCTGCGGCCACGTCTTATGGAGTCTGTCACCATTCGCCCTGACGCCGTGCGCTCCCCTCGCGCAAGAGCCTCCGTTAGCAGCGTTCCATCGACCAACGCAGAGCTACGCCACTTTTTTCTTCTTAAGATTGAACGTGATCTCATAGCCGGCAAGCTCGGCAAGCTGAAATAACTGAGCGATCTGTTTGGATGCCCTGTTTTCCTGGAGTAGCCGCATGACCTGAGACGGCGAAGTGTTCAATGCATCGGCAACGACGCGGACAGATAGTTTAGATTTGGCAAGCCGATCCTTCAGCGCTCGTTTGAGTTGGTTAATGGGCGACCAATCATAGGTCGGGTCACAGTAATACAGAACAAGGTCGGCCGGAAAATCTCCTTTGGAACCGTCCTCAAGGACAAAGGATGCAGCCTGACTGCCCAGTTCCCGATCAACCGTGATCGATGAAAAACGATTCTTGCTGCTGATTTTTTGGTCCCGGAAGACGGCAAATGGGAGGCTGTATTTCTTTGCTTTTCGTCCCTCCACAAGAGTAATCTCAAGCACATTTTTTTGGTAGTTCGGTTTAATCGCCTTGAACTTGGGATTTCTCATATCATGCCTTCCTTACGCAAAACTTCAAGCGCCTTCCTGGCGTTGGGCGTCATTTTGCCTCCCATGACGGTCCAGCTCTCAATGTTGAACTTGATGAGGCGTTTACCGTCTTCGAAAACGTGGACGTGTTTTGGGTCTTGGTCGGTGGAATACAGGACAACGATAACGCCGTGACGTCTCCACCGACCCATACATCTCCGTACCCTAATCCGGGCACACGTGTCAAGCTGAGACCGGCTATGAAATGATGAAGTCGCTCTACGAGCGGCGCATCTATCCGACCACCGACGGACTCTGTCATCAAGATCTTGGGGAAAACAAATGAGAGCATCCGGCGACTCAAGGCAGAAGAACTTACTGATAATCGACTGTTTCGAAAGTTAGAGAGCAAACGGGTTTTCTAACCTCGGCCTATCCAAGGGCTAAAGCGAACGTCTGATCCCAGATTGGTGTATCTTCTGTTCACGGATAGAGATCAAATAGGCAGCTCAAATCTTGGGCGTTTCTGCCCACGTTGCTCCTACAAATATTTCCGGAAAAAGTTTCTCACTCTGCTCCGGTAATCGGAACCGAGCTGACCGTGCGCGAAGTGCTCGTTGAACCAAAACTCGGCACGGGGATTTTTGGCCATTGCCTCTTGTAAACTCTTTGCGTGCGAAAAAGGGATCACGGCGTCAGCCGACGAATGGATCAGGAGAATAGGAATCGTGGCATTGCGGGCGCTTTGCGCCGGTGAGACGTCTTTCAGATCGATCCCGAGAAAAAGATAGGCCCAAAACCTTACGAGATACGCCATCGGATAATTGAGCAAAGGAATTCTAAAGAGCTGCAAAGCCATTTGGGCAAGGCTGGCGTAACTCGAGTCCGAAACGACCGCTCTGATCTCAGGAGCTTTCCCGATCGCCATCAAAGCCACGGCTCCACCCATGGAAAATCCCCACACACCCACCTCCTTTACTCCCCTGTTTTTGAGAAATCGAATGGCCGCCAAAAGATCGTCGATCTCTTTGGCTCCGGCGGTGGAATAGCTCCCCTCGCTTTCTCCCAGATAGCGGAAATCGAACAACAACAGGTTGCAATCTTCCTGCAGAAACGCCAGCGGAGGCAAGATATTTCCCTTGTCCGCCGGATAGCCATGAAGCAGAACGACAGTCTTATCGGTCGCTCTAGCGGACCGGATATACCAGCCGCGAAGCGTGAGGCCGTCCGTGGTTTTGAACGACACGTCTTCGTAACTCATATTGAGGTCGCGTGGGGTAAACGAGGAAATGATTTTCGGTGGCCGAATGGAAGAATAAAATCCCCAAAAGCTGATGATGATCAGAAAAGAAAAGACGATAAGAATAACGCGCAAAATAGCTTCGCTCACCTGGAGCGCATTGTCCCCGGCGGAGAGGGAGTTGTCAACTTCGTTGTGTTTCTCGCCACATCGCTATCTCATCTCTATATGCTGCCGGAGAATGCGGCGCACTTCTTCAATTGTTTCAGGATGCGATTGGGTAGAATGGGCCGAGCGGACGACAAGCTCGGAAGCAACGCCTTCGATGTGGGCGCTATCGTAAGAGACGACACCGTCGGTCCGGCTGCTCAACGGCCCTTCTCCTAGCACGGCAATGATCGAGTGAGCAGTAATCCGAGAATCGATGGAAATAGCGGCCAGCGTTCGGATGAAGTGATGGTTGGGGCTCATGTTCTCCACCGAGGTCGGTAGCTGACTCATATGCAATTGCGCGAAAGCCGGAGCCTGAAGAAGCGCCTGGAATTGCGCAACCAACATGCCCGGCAAGTGGACGATCCTTCGGATCAAGTTCAGAACGTAGCCGGTAGCTTGGTAACTGCCGCGGTGCGGCGTGGCAATAAAAACCACCCGCTCAACAGTGGGCGCAGGCTCGAAGAACATCCCCTCGCGCAAAAGCTGCCGCGTCTCAGGTGGCATTTCCATCTGATCGAATGGCATCGAACTGACAGCATCCCAAAACCGTGTGTCGCTGCTAATCGCCATGAGCTTGGCGAGTAACCCGCCTTGGCTGTGACCGATGATGACCATACGGCGAAGAGCCGGATCTTTCCCGGTTGGATCAAGCTCCGTGACGATATCGTGGAGCGCATGGCGCATGATATAGGCGGAATAGAGGATCGGCTGGCCTGTGTTGTACATGAAGAGCCAGAACTGAAAGCGGCCGCGAAGCACGGGATCGTGCGCCAGCTCGTTGATCATCTCCGCCCAGCGCGCCGGGCTCGATGCAGTGCCGTGCACCAGCACGATGGGGATGCGGCCGGGGCGGTAGGGATGAACCATTATAAGGCCGTCGCCAAAAATCGCGCGCGGGTCTGCGAAGCGAAAGCCAGCAATCTCAAAATCCCAGACGGGCGCGCCTTCGAGCTGGTAGGCCATCGTCGCCGTCGGCTCCAGCTCAAGCGGGACATCGCGATCTCCCAGTCGTACCGAGGAGGCCTCGTCAGCGGGATACAGCTCCAATTTTCCTATAAGCTTTGCATCCACGACTGCGCGTCGCGGTGCGGTTAGCCGAAGAAAGGCCGTTACCGGGACTTTAATCCGCGGTGGGATTCGTTTGCGAGCGGCTTCGGCGGCGGCGGGACCGGACTCGTCCGGCTCTAACCCTGCCGCCAGCGGAGCGCCAATCCCCGCCTGGCGATAACGATTGCGCAAACCCCGCACCCCGAACTCACCGACCGGAATAAACCGCATGAAACGATAGCCACCCCACGAGAAATGTGACGGATTCACTACCAATCTCAGCTCGCCGAAGGGGAGGAGGATCGTCTCATCTTTGAGCACCACTTCCTCTTCCTCAGACATCATTAATCCTTTGGTCAGCCCCTGGTTGTAGAGATCTGCGGCCAGGCGGTGGCGGGGGTCGAGCGGATCAGGAGGGGTGCCCTTCTCCGGGAAAAGAAAGGCATAGGCATAGACAGCAGATGCCAGGTAGTGCTCACGCCGGCCGGAATGCTCAGCATGAAAAAACGACAACTCCGAGAGAGCGAACAGTCGATCTTGAAGCCGATCTTCGCTCACCTGCTGCTGGATTGCTTTGTGCAGCTCGGCCAGCGTCGCCTCGGCATCCTGATCGAATCGCCCAAACAGGTTTAGGCGCTGCAGGACCTGCGTGGACCAGTCGCTCGGCTCCGCCGTCGACAGTACGTTCGCAGTGAGGCCGCGGTGCATCTGCTGGGTACTGAGATGCACGACGCCGATGGGCGTGGCACACGCGCTCACAAGAACCAGCAAAGCGACGAGAGCGCTCCCATGGATAAGCTGGTGGCGCCACAGCGGTTCCATCTGGCGGAGCCCTTTTCTCAAAGCCCGTGGAAGTATCAAGAATGACGCTCGCGGCTTCATGGTACCTGAGTGGGCTGGGGCAACCCCTCTCTGATGCGCTGGGAAAACGCGGAATTTTTGTCGGCCGCGCGGGCCCGCGCGCTCACATACGAGAGGCGCTCAAGCTCGGCAAAAGGCCGGGTCATGTCGAGGCGCCCGAGTTGGTAAAGGCGCTCGGGTATATAACCGCTCAGCAAGATCTTCCACGACCACGGGGGCGACTCCGGATTGACCTTCGTGTGAACCCAGATGCCCGTCGTGCAATTCGTCGTGAGCGTATTGTAGAAGCGCGGTTGTTCCCGCATCTCATTGATGGTTTTCAAGTAATCCAAAAATGCGCGACGGATGTTCTCGCGCGGCGCACGGATTCGGTAAATATACACCTCCTCCTGCGGCCGCCTGTAGGTCGTGCGCACACCGATAACGTCGCGTTCGTCGGCAACAACGTAAACAAGCTCGTACTGTTTAAAAAAGCCAGCGAGCGTCGAGTAACGTTCGCCTCGCTCCTTTCTTAGCTCAATGGATATCGCAACGTAATCCTTTCTCTCGAAGCCGAAACTCAGCATCAGGTGCGCGATGGCTCTGCCGGCCCAATAGGCGGCCACGAGATCGACGGAGTCAAGCTTGCCGAGATCGTAGGCGCGATCCTCCCAGCGTGCAGTGAAATCCGTCTCGGTCCGGTAATCCAGATTCCGCACGCCGTGAATCGTGACTCGGGTTCCATCGATTTCCGCCCATGGCATAACCGCGACCTCAGGTTGCCAGTCGCGGTCGTTCGAGGCAAGGATCCGCGAAAACAACACAACGAGAATCGCACAAATCACTGCCAGGACCGCTGCCGTTAGCCGGCGGCGCGGTATCATAAGCAACGCGAGAGCCGTGATCGCCGCGTAACTCCCCGCAACTAGCGGTCGCCAGCGCGCGGACAAAAGAGGAGAATAATAGATTGCCCCGATCGCCCAAATCGTCATCCCCGCTATGATGAAAACCAGTAGGACTCCACGGGCGATTCTCACTGCATGTTCTCCCGCAGTCTCTTCACCGCCCCATCCGCCTGTCGTAGGCCCGAGATATTCGGCCGGCCAGTCCGGGGTCGGATCCTTTGGGGCCTCTTGCGCTGAATTCGAGGCGCATGCTCCCGTCCGCCTGGGTGGTGACATTGATGGTAACCTGTTGATCGCCTTTGGTTCCGGCAATAGTTCCGCTTACACGATCCTCGGAAAGAATCCGGACGCCCTCATCCTGCGCGGCGGCGATAGCGGCGCTCCAGGCGCGGTCAAAAGCGGTGGGAGGAGGCGTATATGCCGGAACGGGGTCGTTGGCCGCGCAACCCGGGAACAGAGTTAAGACGGCCGTAAAGAGCATCGCCATGCAGGCGAAATCAACTGTTCGCAGACGGAGCATGCAGTTCATTTAAGTCTCATCCTCCATCCGGAAGCGGCGCGCCATGCGATTCACGGGACCGCGAATCAATAGATACGGGATGAAGGCCAAACCGAACGCGACGATCAGCGCCTCTGCCGGGTAGAACCAGCGAAGTACCAGGTACTGGTAAATCACATCTATGGCGACCGCCATGGCAAAGACTTTGGAGACCGCCTTCCACCCTTCGCGCAACAGCTCCGATCGATGAGACGGATTACTGAGAATGGCCCAAAAGTAAGCCGGTTTCCCCTCTACAGCATCCCCTAAGCCCGCTCGAATCGCGAAAATAGCCGCGATGGTCGGCTGCAAAATCAAGCGAAACTTCATCGGCCCGCCCACGCGCCCGGCAAGGTCTTCCCAGATGCGAATCAAGAGGTCTTCCACGGGTTCAGCTTTACGAGGATGGATTGTTGGGTCTCGAGGGGAAGTCCCTCGACCCTAGACCCTCGCTCGTCACGCTCGTCACTCGTCCGTCGACCTTCTCTCCGCCTCGACCCTCACCACTCCTCCACGGCCAGCGCCCTTCTATTTCCACAACCAATGCCCAGCTCAAAAACGTGCGCACGATTACCAGGAGTCCGAGAGTTAGGACCTTCTGCATTGTCGGTTCGAGGGCCACTGTCCTGACGATGTCCGCCGCCACCAGAAACTCGAGTCCCAACAAGAGCGCCCTGCCGATCTGGACCTTATATATGGTATAAGCGTCGGGAACCTTTTGCTTGATATGAAAAAGGTAGCGCACCGTGCCATGCACAATCGCAATCACAATGATTGCGACCGCGAGCGCTTCGATGGTCTGGCCCGCGAGCTCGATCGCATGTCGCATCAGAACACCAATTCGTAACTGTGGAAGGTTTCCATTGCCGACTGTTCGGTATTTCGCCTCAGTAATTCAGTCTCGATGGCCGCTTCCGGGCCGTTTGCTCAATCAATAAATGCGGGACCGGCTCTAAGCTTTTCGAAAATCCACATTGCCAATCTGCCTAAACGCCTCGACAGCCGCGGCGAGCGTCGGGAAAAACCCGTCCGGCCCAATCCGCTCCTTCAGACCGCTCCTATCGAGCATGAAGCGGAGCGGCTTCTTCGCCTCTGCTACCGCCAAGACAATATCCTTTTCCGACAGCTCGTTACGCACCTCATCAAGGATTGCCGCGCCGGTTGTGTCCATCCAGGGCATCGACTCGGCATCGAGAAGAAACCATCGCGGCTTGGTCTTCGCTTCCCCCAAGACCGTCCTAACTCGGTTCTTGAAGTAATCGGCATTAAAAAACACCAGCGATGAATCGAATCGGTAGATAATCAAGCCCGGCAAGGTCTCGGCCTCTGGCTGGCCATTGACATCATGAAAGCCATCCACGCCCGGTACTCGCCCCAGCACTGCATCGTTGGGTCGGGAGGCCTTTGCCAATAGCTGTATGATCGCCAGTGCGACCGCGACCAAAACTCCAGGCAGCACGCCTACCGTGATGACACCCAGCGAGGTGACCAGCGACAAACGGAACTCCGGGCGGCTGATTTGCCGCAAACTAAGCAGGCTCGGAAGATCGAATAGACTCACAGCAGCGTTGATGAGCACTGCTGCCAGCACCGTAACCGGCAACAAAGAGAGCGGTCCGGTCAGAAATAACAGGACCAGAACCAACACCGCAGCCGCGACCAAACCTGTGACCTGACTTTTCCCGCCGGCGTAATCATTGATCGCGGTTCGAGAATCCGCTCCGCTAACAGCGAAACCCTGCGAAAGACCTGCGCCTATGTCCGCTACACCCAGAGCGATGAATTCCTGGTTCGAATCGATGTCGTAGCGATTCTTCACTGCGAAGCTCCGCGCGGTCACCATGGCGCTGTTAAAACTTATGAGCGCGAGGCCCACAGCGCCAAGTGCAAGCGGCCCCAGATCGCTCGGGTCAAACGCTGGGATCATAAACGGTGGAAGACCCGCTGGAATTGAGCCGAGAAGCGCGACCCCCTGCCTGCCAAGGTCGAAGGATGACGCTGCAGCGATCCCCAGCACAACCGCAATTAAAGGGGCGGGGATGTTGGGCGCCAGACGCTTGAAGAGTCTTAATGCGAGAAAAATCGCAACTCCGACGGTAAGCGTCAGATAGTGAGTCTCGCCCAGTTTCGAGAAGAATTCGAACAGCAGACGGAAAAAGCCCGCGGGTCTGAGTGAGAAGCCGAACAATGTGCCGAGCTGTCCGCTGATGATGCTTAGTGCAATCCCATTCAGATAACCTGTGAGAATGGGTCGCGCCAGGAAATTGGTCAGGAAACCGAGCCTCGCGACTCCCGCCGCGATACAGAATGCTCCCGTGATGATCGTCAGGATCATCGACAGCGACACGTAGCGAGCTGAATCATTGCCGGCGGCGAGCGGCGTCAAGGTAGCCGCGACGATGGCGCAGGTTGCCGCATCCGGCGCTATGATCAATTGCCGGGAAGAACCGAAAAAGGCATAGGCGACGAGCGGCAGGATGCTGGCATAGAGCCCATGAACCGGAGGAAAACCCGCAAGATGTGAGTAGGCGATCGCTATCGGCACGGCGACGGCGGCGACGGATAACCCTGCCAGGAAATCGTAACCAAACCAGGAGCGGTCATAAGCACGAAGGTGAACCAATCCCGGCAAGAAGTTTTCGATCCCTCGCTCGATATTACTTACCACAGACGATCTTACTCGCGCTTTGGTGCCTCGTGTTTAACACGAGAAGAAAGGCTCCGATTCTTTCCACGTCCAGCCGATCCTGCCGTTGATCGACCTCCGCGGTTCTCGTTTGTGTTCTCCGTTGCGTCGCGTCTTATGTTTTTCCTAGGTATCGTTCTTATGGCCTGCCTCACACCGGCTACTGCCGAAAGACCGCTGCGAACAGCGCCAGAATCCCGAGAATCGCCATCAAGCCGGCGACCAGAGCCGACAGCGACAACGGCGCGCTGGGGAGTTCTTTCCTCAGCATCCGCATGCTTCCCATATGCTCGATGGTAGCAACGAGCAGAGCGAAAAGGCCCATGCTGATCATAACAATCCCGAATCCGCGCGTCGTGACGAAGCGTTCACCGTAAGCCCCGGCCGGCTGATCGATCTGGAAGAACTTGTAGACGCTGAAGCCGAACGTGATCAGCGACGTCGCCGTCCTGATCCACGCCATCATCGTTCGCTCATAAGCGAGCCGCGTGTTCTCAAGAGAGAGTCTGTTTTCGTTTTGTGCTATAGCTCTTGCCACCCGTCCCTCGTCCCTCGTTTCACTGCCGGGCCATCGCAACGCGGAGCCTCTCTTCTGGGCTGATGAAGTGGTCGTGGTCGTCTTTGCCGAGATCAATTTGCACCCAATGGATTTTGCCAGTGAAGACGCTGGTCTTACGTTCGTAGTCGGGCGTGACCGGGGTGCCGCTCTCACGTCCCACGTCAGTCGTCTCGTCGCAGGAAAACATCATGGGAACGGTGCGTTTGATGCGTCCTTCGCCAACCTTCCGGCCATCGTAGTAGAGAGTGCCGACGCCGCCCTGGGCCAAACCTCCGCCATCGTAGGCGAATTCCATCCTCACCTGGTGCTTACCCGCCGGGATCGCTTGGCCGGCCTCGACCGTGAAGACCTGGAGACCGAAAAAGTTGTAGGCGAACTTCGCCTTCCCGCCTTTTGCATAGAGGCTCAAGCCGCCGAACGCGCCGCCCTGGGCGAGGATGACGCCCTCCGCACCCTGCTCCGGCGTCTCCACTTCGGCCGTGATCGAGAAGGACTTGTTTTTCATCACCACGACGCTGTTCTCGCTCAGCCGGCCCATGCCGCCGAAGAGCAGTTGAGAGGTTCTCTTGACGAGGGTCGGGCGGCCGGCCATGTCCGGGTTGAAGCGCTCGACTCTCCGATCGTCCAGCGGCAGGACGTTGTACTTGGCCGCTTCGATCAGCCACAGGCGTTGCAACTCATGGAGCTTTTCCGGCATCTCCTTCGAGAGGTCATGCGCCTGCGTCCAGTCCTTGCTCCCGTCGTACAGCTCCCAGACGTCCTTGTCGAAGGCGGGCATTGCCTCGAGGATAAACGGCGTGGAATGGCGGGTCACCGCGCTCCAGCCTTTGTGGTAGATGCCGCGGTTGCAGAACATCTCGAAGTATTGAGTCTCATGCCGCTCCGGCGCCTTGGCGTCGTCGAAGCTGTAGAGCATGCTCGCGCCCTCCATCGGGCTCTGCTGGATGCTGTTGACGATGTTCGGCTCGGGAATCCCCGCCGCCTCCAGGATGGTGGGCGCCACGTCAATGACATGGCAGAACTGGCTGCGAATCTCGTTCCTGGCCTTGATGCCGTTAGGCCAATGGACAATAGCGCCGTTGCGCGTGCCCCCCCAGTGCGATGCGACCTGCTTGGTCCACTGGTAGGGCGTGTCCATCGCGTGCGCCCAGCCCACGGCGTAGTGGTTGTAGGCCTCGGGCCCGCCAAACTGGGCGATCCGCTGCATCAGGAACTCCGGCGTCTCGACGTCCAGGCCGTTGAGGTGGATCGACTCGTTGAACGTGCCCTGCGGGCCGCCCTCGGCTGAGGCCCCATTGTCGCCGACGATCACGTAGACAAGCGTGTCGTCGAGCACCTCCAGGTCCTTCAGGGCCGCGATCAGCCGACCCACCTGGTGGTCGGCGTGCCCCATGAACCCGGCGTAGACTTCCATCTGGCGGGCAAGCACCGGCTTGATCTTCGGGTCCACTTCGTCCCAGGCAGGAATGGACTTCGGCCGCTTCGTGAGCTCCGCTGTCTGGCGGACGACCCCCAGCTTTTTCTGCCGGGCGAACGTTTCCTCGCGCAGCTTGTCCCATCCCTGGTCGAACTGCCCCTTATACTTGTCCGCCCACTCCTTCGGCACGTGGTGCGGGGCATGGGTGGCGCCGGGCGCGAAATAGATGAAGAACGGCTTGTCGGGCATCAGGGCCTTCTGCTGGCGGACCCAGGCGATCGCTTTGTCGGTCATGTCTTCAGTGAAGTGATAGCCCTCCTCGGCCGTCCGAGGCGGATCCACCGGGATCGTCCCCTCGTAGAGAGCCGGGTCGTACTGGTTGGTCTCTCCGCCGATGAAGCCGTAAAAGTACTCGAATCCGCCGCCACCCGTCGGCCAGCTATCGAACGGCCCCATCGGGCTGGTCTGCCAGACCGGGACCTCGTGGCACTTGCCGAACTGGGCCGTTGCGTAGCCGTTCAGCTTGAGGGTCATCGCCAGCGGTGCCTTGTTCTTGGGAAGGACTGAGGTGTAGCCCGGGGCCGAGGTAGCCATCTCGGTGATGCAGCCCATGCCGGCCGAGTGGTGGTTGCGGCCGGTGAGCAGCGCGGCGCGCGTGGGGGAACACAAAGCCGTTGTGTGAAAGCGCGTGTACTTAAGGCCGTTCGCCGCAAGCTTCTCGAAGGTCGGCGTCTGGCACGGCCCGCCGAAGGCGCTCGACGAGCCGAAGCCAGCATCGTCCATGAGGACGATCAGCACGTTAGGCGCGCCGTCCGGCGGGCGCAATGGCTTGATCGGCGGGAACTTGGTTTCCGGATCTTTGGCGTCGTACGTGGTTAGGCCGACATGAGTCCGGTCCGGTATCGGCAAAACCGAACGTTGGATTTTGTCTGTTTCTTCAACCATTTTAAAACTCCTTGCGTACATTTGTCTCGCGCTTCGGATGTCGTGCTTATGGCCCATTGTTTATGGCTTTGCTGTGCCCTCCGCACCTGCGTGTCAAACGTTACATGCCATCCGCTATTGCCGCGCCATCGCCACGCGCAGTCTATCCTCCGGCTTGATGAGATGGTTGAAGTTGTCTTTACCGATATCGAGCTGCACCCAGTGGATCTTACCGATGAAGTGGCTGTCGTGCGCCCGATAATCCGTGGTGACGGGGGAGCCTGTTTCGTAGCCCACATCGGTACTGTCAACCGAGAAAGCGATCGGGTGTGTGCGCTCGACGCGCCCCCGGCCGACCTCCTGGCCATCGTAATACAGGGTGACGTTGCCGCCCTTGCCCAGGCCGCCGCCGTCATAGGCAAATTCGGCCCGCACCTGATGAGTGCCCGCGGCGAGCGATTGCTGCGCTTGCGCCTGATAGACGTTCAGACCGAAATAGTTGTACGCGAACTTCGCCTTACCGTCCTTCGCGTAGAGACTCCAGCCGCCGAATCGGCCGCCCTGGGCGATGATGACGCCATCCGCAGGACGGTCACTGACCGTGACTTCCGCGGTGATCGAGAAAGAGACGTTCTTGAAACCCAACATGCTGTGCTCGGAAAGGCGGCCCATGCCCCCGAACAACAATTGGGAGTTGCCCTTCACGAGCTCCGGGCGGCCGGATACCGCGGGATTGAAACGTTCCACGAAGCGATCATCGAGCGGGAACACGTTGTACTTCACCGCCTCAATAGCGAACATGACATGCAGCTCCTTGAGTTTGTCGGGCATTTGCCGCGCAAGATCGCGCGCCTGGGTCCAGTCCTTGGTGCCGTCATAGAGCTCCCACTTGTCCTGGTCGAAGGGAACGGTCTCGATGTGGCCCGTGAGCCAGGGCGTGCGGTGTTTGGTGACGGCGCTCCAACCCTTGTAATAGAGACCGCGGTTTCCGTGCATCTCAAAGTACTGCACGTCGTGGCGTTCCGGAGCGTTCGCATCGTCGAAACTGTAATGCATGGAGGTGCCTTCCATGGGGCTTTGGGTAATGCCGTGCACCATGGTGGGCTCGGGAATGCCGGCCGCTTCGAGGACGGTCGGCGCCACGTCGATGACGTGACTGAACTGGTGGCGCAACTCGCCCTTGGACTTGATGCCGTTCGGCCAGTGCACGATGGTGCCATTGCGGGTGCCGCCCCAGTGCGAGGCCACTTGTTTGGTCCACTGGTACGGCGTACACATGGCGTGCGCCCAGCCGACGGCGTAGTGATTGTAAGCGTTGGGTGTGCCCAAGTCGTCGATGCGGGCCTTCAGAAACTCCGGTGTTTCGATGCCCGACGTCAGGCCGTTGAGCGATACCATTTCATTGAATATCCCCTGCAAGGTCCCTTCGGCGCTGGCGCCATTGTCGCCGATGATGCAGTAGATCAACGTGTCGTTCAGGATCTCGAGGTCTTCCAGCGCGGCGATGAGGCGGCCAACATGATGGTCCGTATGCTCGAGAAAACCCGCGTAGACTTCCATCTGGCGCGCGAGCACGGGTTTCAGATCCGCGGGCATTTCGTCCCAGGCGGGGATTCCCTCATGGCGCGCCGTGAGCTCGGCGTCTTGCGGGATGACGCCGAGTTCCTTTTGGCGCGCGAAGCTAAGCTCGCGCTGCTTGTCCCAGCCGTGGTCGAACTTGCCCCTGTATTTGTCGGCCCACTCTTTCGGCACATGATGCGGCGCATGCGTCGCGCCCGGCGCGAAATACATGAAGAAGGGTTTATCGTTCATCAACACCTTTTGCTGCCGCACCCAGGAGATGGCCTTGTCGGTCATGTCCTCGGTAAAGTGGTAACCTTCCTCGGGTGTTGTTGGCGGCTCCACCGGCGTCGTGCCTTCATACAGCTCCGGTTCGTACTGGTTAGTCTCGCCGCCGAGAAAGCCGTAGAAATATTCGAATCCACCACCGCCCGTCGGCCATTGGTCGAACGGACCCAATGGACTGGTCTGCCACCCTGGCACTTCGTGACACTTCCCGAATTGCGCCGTAGCGTAGCCGTTTAGCTTCAGGATCTCGGCGAGCGGCGCCTTATTGTTCGGCCGTAGAGAGTTGTAGCCGGGGGCGGAGGTTGCCATCTCGATAATGCTGCCCATGCCAACGGAATGATGATTGCGTCCTGTCAGCAGCGCCTGCCGCGTGGGCGAGCACAGCGCCGTCGTGTGAAACCGCGTGTACTTGAGTCCGTTCGCCGCCAAACGCTCCGCTGTCGGCGTGTTGATGGGACCGCCGAAGGCGCTGGTGGCGCCGAAGCCCACGTCGTCGATGAGCACGATGAGCACGTTGGGCGCGCCTTTGGGCGGGCGTAGCGGCTCAATGCGCGGGAATTTCGTGTTCGGATCTTTAGCGTCGTAGGTGTTTACTCTGACATGAGTCCGGTCGGGTATCGGGAGAACTGAACGTTGGATTTTGTCCGGTTCGTTAGTCATGGCAGAACTCCTTCCATTTAATCTCTGCGGTCTAATTCCCCACAGCTTGCCGCGCAAGAATTATTTCATTACCGAAGACCGTCATTCCCGCATCCATTTTGCGGGAATCCAGGCCTGCCTCCCACTGCGCGGCGGTAGGCAGGCGAAACTGGGACTGGACCCCCGATAAAGACCTTCGGGGGTGACGCGTTTTGAATTTTGAGCTTCAGATTTCGTGTTTTGAATTTCTCAGATTCATTCCTGCTTCGTCTCTCTTCCCCTCGACCCTCGTCACTCGTCCCTCGGTCCTCGCTTCCCCATGGCAACGTTTAAACTTGCGCCCGCTGCCGCAGGGGCATGGATCGTTTCTGCCGGCGCGAGCGAACGCCGTGGGTTTTTCCTTTACAATAATTTGCATGATTTCATCGGCATAGCGCCCGCGCTTTAGTAAATCGGCCATCATCCGCATCGGCCGCTCGGTGTGCGCGTAAAAAGCCTTCAACCCGGCGCAGAGCCAATTCAGCCCTGGCTCCCTGTCGGATGTCGTGAGCACGCGGTTTTTTGGACATTCGCCGTGGCAAGTAAAAAGGAACTCGCATTGGCGGCAGTACTTTGGGAGCGTCCTGGATTTGTCCTCCCCGAACGCCCCCTGCTTCTCAGAGGAAATGAGCGTTCCAATCGCGCTTTCTTTGATATTGCCGAGCCGGTAATTCGGCTCGACGTAGTGGTCGCAGGAGTAGACATCGCCGGTGTGTTCGAGCGCCACTCCCTGACCGCAGGTCGGCTGGAGAATGCATAGCGTGGAGTAGCCGCGCACGTACGATGCCAGCACCCCGTCAAAGAACAGCACAAACGTGCTGCCCACGTCGCGGCGCACCCACTCGTCGAAGATTTCGATCAGGAATTTGCCCCAGCGCGCGGGGTGCACGGATCGGTCGGTGATGCGCGTGCCTTCCTGGTGGCCCGTGTCGTTGTCGCGTTCGACAATGGGAATGAACTGGAGATAGCGCGCGCCGAGTTCGTCGCGGAAGAAGCGGTAAACTTCCAGCGGATGGCGGCTGTTCACCGAGTTGACCGCGCAAAGCACGTTGAATTCAACCTTGTGCTCCTGCAACAGTCGCGCGGCCCGGATCACTTTGTCGAACGTGCCGGCGCCTCCTTTGTCGTAACGATACGTGTCGTGCAGATGCCGAGGACCATCGATGCTCAGGCCGATGAGAAAATTATTCTCGCGGAAGAACTTGCACCACTCTTCATTCAATAAGATACCGTTGGTCTGAAACGTGTTCTCGATTTGCATTCCAGGCTTAGAGTATTTTTTCTCGACCTCCACTGCTCGGCGAAAAAAATCGAGACCCATAAGCGTCGGCTCGCCGCCCTGCCAGGCGATGGTAACCTCACGGATCCGATGCGCCTCGATCGTCTGTCGAATGTACCGCTCCATGACCTCGTCCGACATGCGAAAAGAGCTTTCGGGATACATCTGCTCTTTCTTCAAGTAGAAGCAGTAGGCGCAATCGAGATTGCACTTCGAGCCCGTCGGCTTGGCCATCACGTGGAATGCCGGCGGTGTATCCGGTAATGTCATTGGGTCATTTCCTCAGCGGGTAAGCGGCCTGAGGGTGCGTAGCATCATGTCCTGCTCCCGCCGCAGCTCTTCCTTTACCAGGCGATCCATAGCTTCCATCTGCTGCTCGCGCTTGGACCTGTTTGCTTCCTCAGTCCGCTCGATACCCTCTAGCAGTTCCTGAACGCGCGCCTGGCGCTGGGCGCGGGTCATTTTGCCATCGACAACACTCGCGCTCATTTCACGGTCCTCCTCTATCGCCTTCCGGTACGCCTCGGGGCTTGCAGTGTTCGGAATCATGTACTTTTCTACGCCCTGATAGACGCATTCTCTCCACTCGCGTTCGCCCGCGCCGAGGACGTACGGCCCAAGATCGGAGGTGGCTTCGGGGTAGCCATAGCGCGCGGTGCACTGCGCGAGGTGCGCATCGAGCTGCTTGCGGGCGGTGGCAATGTCCCGCGGCGCGGTGGCGGCACACGCCGCGACCACCGCTACCAACACAACCGCCCCTGTCGCTTCCTTCAGGCTAGCTGCCGGGCCCTTTCCTGCTTTCATCGACCCCTCTTCCCCTTAAACCTGCTCGTCGTCCCTTGTCCCTCGTCACTCTTTGACCTCGCCCCATGTTGAGTCAGGATTATATTGCGTCATTGCTGCCGCGACGGAAGCCGTATTCTTACCCAGATTTTTCTGAAACACTTTGCCTTCATGATTGACGATAAAAGTCATCACGCCGGAGTTGCCGTACTTCGCGGGATAAGCAACCACGGCAAAGCCACCGATCATTTTGCCTTTCACAAGGTAGCTGTACGCGCCGCCAGGCGCGTTCTTTCCCTGCGCCTTCAGGATCTTATAGTAATAGCCGTGATACGGAGGGGGCGTTCCGCCGGGAGGGTTCCTCTTGTACCCTTCGCGCTTTGCCTCGGCGATCGCCGGACCAAGAGGGCTCTGCTCCTCGCCTTCCTTAGCTTCCCAGTACAGGCCGTTTTTCTTTCCCGGATCGCTCGCAAACTTTTGCGCGTAGTGTAAAAGCCCATCGCCCGTCCGGTTCTTCATCGCGTATTCACGCTGCGCATCGACAATGGCGCGGCAGACCTGAATCGCGTGCAACTCGTTTTCGCCGATGCGGCGGTTCAAAATCTCCTCTTTTCCAGCGTCTGTATTGAAAACCCACCCCGCGCCCTTCTTAATGAGCGGAATTGGAAAGGGCCAATCGTCTTTGCCGATCATCATGACAACTTTGTCCCCTTGATGATCGAGACGGATCTTTTCATCGTAAGCTTTGAGAAACTGTGCCCGCCGATGTTTGTCCGCCACGGGATCTCCCGAGAAGATCAATTCCTTTGCGCCAGGACCAAAGATGGCCAGCAGTTCTTTGTCGTCATTATTTTTCGCGGCTGTGACTACTGCTTTGACCGCGTCCTCGGCAGATGGGAAGGGCTTTTGCTGCGCTGTTGCCGCGAAGGAAAATTCACAAACGGCGATCATCAGCGTCATCGCAGCGCCAAGCGCAGTTCGCAGCGTGGACAGAACGGTCTTCTTTCTCTGTTCGTTTAATTCGTATGGAATGGCCATTTCTTCCTCCATCAAAACTAAGTTAGCCAGTACCGAGGGACGAGTGTCGAGTATTCCCCCTCTTCCTTGACACTCGGTACTCGACCCTCGTCCCTCTTTTACCTGCGGCCTCCACGCCCTCCGCCGGCAAAGCCGCCGGATCTGGCGCCGCCGCCAAGGTTGCCCCGGCTGGCGCTCCCGCGCTCGCTGAAGTTTCTCGTGGCGCTCCCGCCCCGCTCGATGCCGTGAAAGGCGCCACCACCATCTCCACGCCTTTCAGTTCCTCGACCACCAAACTGGCTTGGACCTCCGCGATCGCCCGGGCCGCCACGATCACCTGGCCCTCCTCGATCTCCAGGTCTTTCTCGGGCAAGTTCCTGTCTTCCCTGCTCTGCGCGGCCACGATAGGCCTCGCGCGCCTTCGCTTCCTGATTAGCCGTGCCTCTGTTGTACTTTCCGGCGGTCGCCTGATCCCTGTAGGAGACACCTTTACGGTGGCTCGCGTCATGCTGCCATTGACCCTTACCGTCTCGACCCATCTGCCCCTTCTGCTGCCATTCCTGCTTGTACTTGTCGCGATTAATGTTGCGATTGAAGTTGTAATTGTGATTGACGTCGATATCGATATCTCCACCATGCCAGTTGCAGTTACCCCACGCATAACCCCACGCCGCGCCCAGGGCGACTCCCGACGCAAAAGCGAATGCAGACGTTGCCGCCACGTATCCTGGCGGGTAATAGTAGTAGGGCGGATAAGCGGGGTACGGCCAGACACCGTAAACCACCGTGGGATTGTAAGTCGGCACGTAAATGACCTGCGGACTGGCCGGTTCGATCTTGATAATCTTTTCCTCGACGATTATCTTTTGCTCTTTCGTTGTCGCCAAATTCCCCGCGAGCTGGGCTTTCACGCGCAAGCTCTGAATCGTCCCCATGACGTCCAACTGCTGCGCCAGAAACGCATCCCCGAGCTTCTGTGTCCAGTCGAGCTTCTCGCTCATCATGGTGAGCACCTGCGGGAAATTGATCAGGGACTTGACGCTCGGATCCCAGCGCTGCTGCTCCAAAACCTTTGTGAGCGCGTCGCCCTTGAGATCTTTGTTCTGCTTTACGAAGCGCTCCGCCTGCACGACCTCAAGCGGGTAAGTTGAGGCCATGAGGATTTGCGAGATGAGCGAATCGGGATAAAGCGCAATGGGCGCCAAGAGCTGGTCCAGCTCCTCCTGCTTCAGCGGCGGTGGGGATGTTCCCTGCTGCGCGATGAGACCAGCCGGCAAGCTAAGCAACAGCACCATGAGCCATACCACCGTTTGTCCGGCAATTTTCGTGATCATAAATAAGGCCCTCGAACTAGCGAACTTTCTTTACGTGAATGTCTCACTCTGAGTCACAATATTATGGGTGCCTGTCACTGTGGCTGTCGCCGTGAGAAGCGTTGCCTGTATTCTCATTGACCCTCTCACCGCTGCACAGTCCGTGCCCGAGTCGCCCGGGATTCTCATTGTAAACCGGGGCGGGTTTTCCAAAACTTTTCGCTTTTCTTTCGGAATTGACCTTCGCATTCATGCAAAAAAACCTTGAAAAGGACCTCGCAATACTGCAAAGATTAGAGCGCCGGGCCATGATCGCTCCGGTCTTTAGAAGCCGCGATCAGCCATTGCTCTGCTGCGTCATCTTCCCCTTAATCTGCTTTTCATACTTGAGGATTTCCTCGACTATTTGCTCGGCGGTCTTTCTGACGTCCCGTTCGGTTGCATTTTTCTGTAGAGCGAACTTCGCCGCGGCGATGTAGGGATTCCTCGTTACGGCGGCTCCGGGAATTCGACTCGGGTCTTTTGCCGTTCCGAAAACCACGAAGGCCGCGCGGGGATCGGAGCTTGCCAGATCGCTGATACCAACCTGCAGATCCATGCTCGTAGCGCCGCTTCCGAAACCGATTCCGGCTCGCTTGAGCCGATTGCCTTCGCCGAGTTCGGTGAAAATGCCTTGCACGAGCCAGCCTTCCCGGGGAAGGTCGCCGGCGGGGTTGCGAAGCCGTTGCGGCCGTAGCCCTTTTGCCTCCAGATGTTGGACTAGAGACTCGGCCATGGCCTCCACAATTTTGTGCGCCCTCTCCGAGGGATTGTCCTTTGGCAAGAGACGCGGCAGTCGCTTCCCGAGTCTACCCGGCAGAGCCCCGCGGACGCCCTCGTCAGGGACATATTTCTCAGCATCGAGCTCAAAATCGGCAACGTAAATGATCCCAGGCAACCTGTGCGGCAATGGCTGCTTGATCTCCTCGTCCTTTACTTCGACGCCGCCGAGGACTTTCTGAGCGGACGACGTATCCGGCCAACTAACCACAAACGTCGTGAGGCACAGCCAAATTAGAAGTAAGCCAGGGTAGTGCACCATAAGTAACTTTCCATCCGTTCGTGGTGGCCTTGTCGAACCACGTCGGTAAGAGCGTGAAACGTTCACCCTTCGACATACAAGTCTCAGGGCGAA
>JACQUW010000243.1 GCA_016210115.1 Deltaproteobacteria bacterium
GAGCTTTGCGGGTGGCATCCGAGTTGATCACTGGGACACCCAGGCGTTGGCTCAAAGCGCGCGCCAATGTCGATTTTCCGCTTCCGGTGAGGCCGCAAACAATTATGATGAAGGGCTTGAACCCCTCCCAGGTAACATGACCGGCGTACTCGAAATAACGCATGGCATGGGCTGAGGCTCCGTTAGGCCGCAGCCCCTCAACCTTCCCCCTAACCATGGCACGGTAACACTTATAGAACGGCAGCAGCGAGGGGAGATCTCGATCGTCCATCAATTCCAGATATCGAGTGAGAAACTCTTTGCCCAACGATTTTGCTCCGCGAACTTCCAGATCCATGAGGAGAAACGCGATCTCCGAGGCCAGGTCACAACAACGGAGCTTCTGGCTGAATTCAATGCAGTCGAAGATCTGAATTCCTTCGGGAGCAAAGCAGACATGCTCACAGTGAAGGTCTCCATGGACTTCGCGGATCCAGCCTTCTTCGAACCGGCGCTCCATCAGATCCCTGTACTTTGTAAGAAAGCGCTCTCCAAAATCGCTGACGGCGCCGAAACATTCAGCATCCAACAAACGACCCACCAATGGAAAGATTTCGGATAAGTTTTCTTTCCATAGCTTTCGGACCTGTTTGGGGTGACCGGCCAAATTTATCCTCCCTCCGGTCGGCGCCTGAGTGTGAAATGGAGCCAGGATCTCGGCGACGGACCTCATCATTTGCGGCGTCACCTGATTGCTCTCTAGCAGACGGTCGAGCATCCGCCTGGCCGGCAGGCGGCGCATAATCAGAGTATATTCGACCGGATTTTCGTTGCTGCCCAATTCCCACCCGTCACTGCCATACGAGATGGGCAAAACGCCTAAGTAAACCGAAGGCGCCAGTCTCCGGTTTAAACGAAACTCCTCATGAAGGAAATATCTCCGCCTGGCGAGAGTAGAGTAATCGAGAAATGCGAAGCGAACGGCTTTCTTGACCTTGTAGACCAAATCATCGGTTAGAAAAACATGTGAGATATGGGTTTCCAGATGCTCGACAGCGGCCGGCCTTCGGCGGCCGTAGAAAGAAGTCTCGCGCATCGCCTGGATGAGTGAATCCTGGGAGGGAGGCCCTGAAAAAGCTAAATCACCCGTATGGGCTGCATGGTGGGAACCCATTTTTTTCCTCTTATTCTGCAGTTCGCATAAATCATGCCAGCGACAATGACACGAACGAAGGAACGCAGAGCTAATTATGCGCGTTTTTTACGGTCAGGTTTTTCTCAATTTCCGGAGCGTTCTTTGCAGATATGGAAAAAAGCCGCACGGTCCTGTGCGATTTTTGGGAAGAGGTATCGCTTCGGCCCAGGCCCTGAAAATCAGGTCCGGAACAACCACACCTTCGATTATAAGAACCGATTAAAGCTGTTCTGCGGCGGCGAGGAGTGCGGAATCGCGGCTAAAACGTTTCAGGGCTGCTTTGAGCTTCTGCCTTTGAATACTGGCAGGAACACCGATGTTTTCCATGATTTTGGCTGTCTTTGGGCCTCCTAGGAGCAGAAGCTTCCCATAGATCGTATCGATTTCAGACCCTTCAATTTCGAGCGCGGCCTTAAATGCCTCTTCGATCGTAATGGATGGCGTCCCTTTGTTCAAATAGGTCTGAATTCGACTCTTGAGCTCATCAGCTTTCTCCCGGCTTATGTCGGGATCCAACGGTTCATCAGGGTAATTTTCAACTATAGCTTTGCAGGCCATCAGGATACAGGCATGCTGCTCCTCTTCGGTGGCCATCTGCCACCAGAAGTCTCGCAGTTCCGGGTCGGGAAGAAAAAGGTGGGAGAAACGGAAATAGACTTTCGCTACCAGCCGCTCGATTTCGGCAAATCTCTCGAGTGGATCAAACTGGGCCGAAGAACTCATAATCTCACGCCTGTTCTAACGAGAATGTGAATCCGGCATCCTGCATCAAAGCCGGCCGACATTCACAACCTAAGTTTATTCCGGTCTCGGCGGCTGGTCAACTCCCCGTTCCAACAGGGCTAGAAGCGCCGGCTAATTGCTCGTTATCATCGATCAGTCGCTCTGGTCGATCGTGGCTACGATTGAGTTGAATTTGACAACCTCCCCCTCAGTCGCCAAAACCTGAGCCAGCTTGCCACTTTCCGGAGCCTCAATCTCCACGCTGACCTTATCGGTTTCGACTTCCAGCAGAGCTTCTCCCTTCTGCACATGCTCGCCGACCTGCTTGACCCAGCGCAGAATTTTCACTTCATCGCTCTCATCGCTGGAGCCCAAACGCGGGATCACTACGTCCTTTATCATAGGGTCGGTTCCTTCAAGGCCGGCCGGACTGGCCGTCACAAAGCCGAACAGCGGCCTCGAAAACTCTCTCTACGCCGGGAATGATGGCCTCCACCAAAGGCGGACTGTGCGGCGGCGGCAACGGAAAGGCGCCAACACGGATCACAGGTCCAGATAGCTGAGAAAACAGATTCTCTTGGATTAACGCGGCCAATTCTGCGGTTACTCCTCCCACCATGATCCCTTCGTCCACCACCATGGCCCTGCGAGTCTTGGCGACGGAGGTCAAGATCGTCTCATGATCTAAGGGCGCCAGTGACCGCAGGTCAACAATTTCGGTGCTGATACCCTGTTTCTCAAGCTTCACCGCCGTCTCATCGACTTTGGTTACCATTCCGCCGCAGGTAATGATCGTAAGATCTTTTCCCTCGCGACGCACGGACGCCTTTCCGATCGGAACTGTATAATCGCCATCGGGAACAGCTCCGCGCACGCCGTAAAGGTGGTGGCTTTCGAAGCACAAGACCGGATTGGGATCCCGGATAGCCGAGAGAAGGAGGCCTTTTCCATCCGCGGGCGTGCTCGGCGCTATGATTTTTAGGCCGGGAAAATGAAGAAATGCCCCGTGGTTGCAACTCGAGTGACTGGGTCCCCCACCGGGACGGGTGCCGAATTTGTTACGGACAACCATTGGCACCGAAATACGCCCGCCGGTCATGTAGTAATAGCGCGCTGCATGAGTTACGAGCTGGTCCATGCACAACGGTAGGAGATCGCAGAATTGAATCTCAACGATCGGCCTCATTCCGTTGATCGCCGCGCCGATCGCAAGACCCACCATGGCGGCTTCTGATATCGGAGTATCTCGAACCCGTTCTTCCCCAAACTCCTGCATCAATCCTCGAGTAACTCCATACGCTCCGCCAAACAGCGCCACGTCCTCGCCCATCACGAAAACCCGCTCATCGCGCGACATTTCATAGCGGAGCGCTTCGCGCAGCGCTTCCTGCAGACGCATCTCCTTGAACCCGGCGCTTACCTGTGGCTCCATCGCTTTGACCATGGAATCCCCCTATTGGGCAAAGATGCTGCCCAGATCACAATGCTTTGAAGGTAACGGCGCTGCCTCAGCCTTTTTGGCCACCTCGTCGATCTCGGCGTAAACCTCACGCGTCATGCGTTCGAGTTCCTCCCGGCCCAAATTCCCTTCACCAACCAATTTTTCTGTCAGCCGGCTGATAGGACAGCGCTTTTTCCACTCTTCGATTTCTTCCCTGCTGCGATAGCCGACGCCGGGGTCTCCGCCAAAGTGTCCATCCCAACGATAAGTCAAACACTCCAACAAGGTGGGTCCGCCGCCGCCTCTGGCCTTTTCCGCCGCCTCAAGGGTTTCACGATAGACCACTTCGACATTGTTTCCATCCACTACCTTGCCTTCGAACCCATACGCTTTCGCGCGCTCTGCGAGATGCTTGATCGCAACGCTCTTCTCCAGACTAACTGTCATTGCATAGCGGTTGTTCTCGCAGAGGTAAATCACGGGAAGCCGCCATAGCCCCGCGAAGTTCATCGCTTCATGAACCACGCCCTGGTTCATACCTCCCTCTCCCATGAAGCTCACCGCCACTTGTTTGCTCCCTTTCAGTTTAGATGCGAGTGCGGCCCCGGTGGCGAAAGGAACCGTTGCTCCTACGGTCCCAGTGTTTCCGAGAAACCCGAACGACATATCTCCCATATGCATCTTGCCTCCCCGCCCCATCGAGTAGCCGTCCTGCCTTCCCAAACACTCGCACATCAACCGGTATAGGTCCGCCCCCTTGGCCACCAAATGGCCGGTCCCACGGTGATAACTGGCGATCAGATCCCCGGAGTCCAAAGCGGAGCAGGCTCCGACCGCCACGGCTTCCTGGCCCCGGTAAGAATGGGTGCTGCCGAACATCGCCTTCCGCTGGTAAAACTGCTCCAGTTTCTCCTCGAAGGCGCGCACCCGAATCATCGTCCGGAGCATCTCTATTCTTTGCGCTCGATCCAGCATTTAACCTCCCGCGAGGAACAGAATCTCTATTCCGATTTCACCAGTGTTTTCTCGTAGGCGAGTCCGGTTCCATAGTTGGGCCATTTTTCTACCAGGTTATTGTGGCAGTTCTCCATCCAGTGATTGGCCATATCGATCCCGCGCGGAAACCAAACTCCAGGATGGCCCTTTGCATAGCGCAGGAACTCCCTGAGGATAACCGTCCTGAACGGGCGCCCGATGAGAAAAGGATGCAGCCCCAGGCTCATAAAGCCAGGGTTGGTTTCTCCCTCTTCGTAGATCCAGTCGAAGTTATCTTTCCAGATTTGCAGCAACTCCCGCGGTGTCCGTCCGGCGTCCGCCCGGCCTGTTCTATGGTCCGTCGTCCAGATGCCGTAAGAAGCGAGCACCAGTTCTCCCCCGTCCACCTTAAGCACGTAAGGAAGATCCTCGTGCAGGAAACACATCCAATATTTGTAGCCGAGATCGACCAGGAATTTAGGCGTATCGTCCGTCGGTCGCTCGCCCGGCATGATGTAGCCCTGCGGCTTAAAGCCGAGTACCTTCTGGAAAGCATCCACTGTACGTTTGATGTCTTTGTACTGCTCTTCGGGCGTCATCATCGTCACGTACTCGTGGCGCCAGTTTTCGGAGCATAGTTCGTGGCCTTCGGAGACGATCTGCTTCATCAGAGCGGGAAAGCTCTCCACTGTGTGACCGTTCACGAAAAAGCTCGCCTTAACACCTTCCTGTTTTAGGACCTCAAGAACTCTATACACTCCCACTCTCTCTCCATACTGCCGGTCGGTAATCGAGGCGATATCTTTTTTGAATTTCGCCTCAGCCGGGGGTCCCTTGCGAAATTCCGACTGTAGGGAAGCAGCAGTGCCCAAATCGTCAGGCCAACTCTCCGTGACCACGCAGGTTGTGATCGCTACGCGCGCGCCGTTCGGCCATTTAATAGGTTTTCTTCGAAACATCTCTAGTCTCCTTTCTGTTTGACCAGTGTTTTTTTTCAGTCAGTTGCATAGCATATACAAAAAACATTCGCCAGACGGGATTCGCAGCGTAGGAACGCCCTTATCGCCGGCCTCTCCAATCGAGGTGAACAGGCCTGCCTCGAGGGCCGGCGCACGGCCGACGTCGAGCGGAGCCTTATTTCTCCGGCTCTCCTCTTCCGAGAAGCTCGTATGTTTTGTAAGCGATTCCTGTCGCCTCATACCCGTCCAAGCCATTGGAGCGGGCGACGTTGAAAAGCTGTTTGACGAGCGAAGTGAGGGGAAGAGGAACCCCTTTCTCCTGCGCGCTTTCCAGCCCGAATCCGATGTCCTTGGGCGTCCAGGATTTGCGAGGTTTAAATTTCTTATCTTCGATCCTGTCGCAGATGCGCCTCACCGACTCGGAGTAAAAAAGGGAATCCTTAAATACCTCGTGCGAAATGTCCTCGCTGATCCCGCACGATTTGAGCCAGTTAAAAATCTCGACTATCCCCATCGCATTTATGGCCGAGTATATGGCCGTCGCGGTCTTTAGCAACTTGGCATTGCCCAATTTTCCACAGTAAGTGATTTTGCTGCCCATGGCCTCCAGTATCGGTCGGATCTTATCTACGGCCTTCTTATCTCCAGCTACTCGAATCGACAGCTCCCCGACGGCTGCGTGCTCCTCTACGCCTCCTACACTGGCATCGATAACGGTCCAGCCTTCGGGCCTCAAAGCCTTATCTACACCGATGATTGCCTGTTCCTCAACGCTGCTGAGATCAACCCAGATCCTGGCGCCGGAGGCCGCCTCGATCAAACCGTCCTTTCCCAGTCCTACATCACGGACCGCGGCGCCGAAAGGAAGCATAGAAAGAACCACTTCGGAGGCTTCTGCGGCGGTTTTCGGAGAAGATGCCGAAGATCCTCCCTTTTCGACCAGCCCTTTCATGGCCTCGGCTCTGAGGTCGAAAACCGTGACCTTAAATCCCGCTTTGAGAAGGTTAAGCGCCATTAGCCCGCCCATCCCGCCGGTGCCAATAAAGCCGATTTTCTCCATAAAGAATCCTTTCTGAACGGTTATCGTTCTGGAAGAGCTGTTTGCGGTAGCTCTCTGGGTGGTTGCCTGATCTGCGTCGTCGCGTTCGCAGTTTTTCTTCTCATCGTGCGGAGGGCCTCCGTCCCCGGAGCGTCTAACTCGAACCCGTTGCCGAGGCGACGAACCACCACTCCATAATCTCTCGCCGCGCCCTCCAGGGATACGTATCCATCTTCGATGTCCTGGAGAATCTTGCCGGGGTCTCTTTCGAATGGATCCCCGAACCCGCCCCCGCCGGGCCTTTCGATCCGAAGAATATCTCCTTGTTCCAGAAAGTGCTCGCAGCGTGTAGGCAGCGTTTCTTCTCTATTCGTACCCGAATTAACGAGAACCATCCCCGGGCGCCCTGGCTTCCCTCCGTCGATGCCGGAGGGGGGAATCAGATGCTTTGAAGATCGCAGCATCAATTTCGCGTCCCCCAAAATAAGGTACTCCCGAAGAATTCCCAGTCCTCCACGATAGCAGCCTGCTCCTCCCGACTCGTTGATGAGATCGTAACGCAGCAAGCGCACCGGAAACTCCGATTCAATGATCTCGACGGGCGCGATCTTGCTGTTGAGATGGTTGACGCTGGTTCCTGAATCGCCGTCTTTACCCGAGCGGCCTCCCCCGCCGCCGCCAAACAATTCATATTGGATATAGCTCTTATCGCTCCCGGGTTTGCGGCCGCCAAGGGTAATCGAGCCGCTGCCGCATCCATCGGCGCGCTTGCGATCCGGAACCGTCTCGCTGAGGGCCTCAAAAACGGCGTCAATCATCGCGCTGACAGCCGGGTTGTAGGTGTTCAGCGGAGCCGGATAGCGGGGATTCAACAGGCTTCCGTCTCTCACTTTAAAATCAATGACCCTCAACAAACCCTCGTTCACAGGAAGTTGAGGATCGATCAGC
>JACQUW010000245.1 GCA_016210115.1 Deltaproteobacteria bacterium
AGCTTCCTCTTCAGACCAAGGAAACTCTACTGGCCGCCATGAGAACGGACTCACAGGCGCCTTGCTGCACTGTTCACCTTTAACTCGGCTAAATCTCAACCACTACATCTTGGGGTACCCACTGAAAAGCCGGAAGGATCGGAAAACCATTGGGTCGGCGTCGGAGCTCAAGAACGAAGCACTCGTCTCGGTAGTAGGACTGGCAAGCTCGGCTTGATGCGTGCGCTTGAGTGGGCCGCAAGCAGGGAACATGAATTCGCCCAGTACGCTAGCTCCGTCGCGCGTTCCTCGGCAGAGCGCCAGACTGCGCAGAGAAGAGGAGGGTCAAGCTTGTATAGATGAACAAGGTACTCAAATGACAAGCTTCATTCACTTATGCAAGCCTGAATTGCCTCCCCTGACCCGAATTACCTCCCGAGGCTCAAACAACCGGGTCCGGGCGAGGACTTTCTTGCAGCAGTCCGGACGATCCTCGAATCCATTGTCGCCAACCCTGAACGATTCCCCGTAATCCATCGTCAGACTCGTCGCGCTCTGTTGCGGCGTTTCCCTTACGGCCTTTATTATCGCATCGTTGACGATCAAATTCTTATTGTGGCCTGCATGCATGGTCGGCGGAACCCAAGACAATGGCAATCGCGTAGCTGATGCCTGACCAGACGCTTCAGTTCTTGCAGGTCTCTGCCGGAGGCAAAGAGGATCAACTCTCTGTGTTCTCCGCGCCTCTGCGGTGAATACGCTTTTCGTCTTGCCTTTTTCTCCCTCCCCCTTGAGAGACTGTGTTGCAAATGGCAGGTGTAACGAATTTAGTTCCTTCCCCCGTCGCGGGGGAAGGGCAGGATGGGGGGCGAATGAATAAACATCTTCCCAACGCTCTTATCGTCTCCCGCCGAAGGGTGCTAAAGGGAGAGGGTCAAGAGTCAGGGTCAAATAAGCCCATAACCACCACGGCATAGCTACCCGTCATCAAAAACTTATTGGACAAACAAGGCCGGTTAGTGGTAATACCCGGCAAAGGGTCGGAATTGTGCTGGGTGGAGCTGAACGAATCCTTAAGGAGTTTCGTGTTCGAGATTAGGGGACGACCGCCGTGCTATACCGTGGGCTGATATCTGGTTAGGCAGCAATAAATGGAGACTCCGCCGAAAAATCCAGGAAGCATCGAGCTTGGTCCCGGCGTGTCCGAAGAGCAACTTCTGAACGGCCATTGAGAAGTCCGGGTATCCACTACAAAGCGTCATCGGAGATATGCTTCGGTCAACTGGAGGCAAATACCGCGATTCCTTTTTCGTCCAAGAAGAATGGTGCTATCAGGACGAAGACTCGAAGGACCTGCGGACTATTGACTTACTGGCCAGTCTGACGGTTTATGACTACGAAGCCCTACGCAATGAAACACAGCCGCGAGTCCGTCCTGCGCTAAACATCCTTGTGGAGTGCAAGCAGTCACAACTGCCCTATGTGTTCTTCGATGCCGGGCTCGGATCTCATTGGCGCGGTGACTTTCCCACTATTGCTGGCGTTCCCAATGACGCTATTACCGTATATACCGATGATGATCCATCCACGTGGACCGAACCATTGATCGCAGCCTTAGGACTTCGACTTCACCCGTTTCAATCCGCCCCTCGCTTTTGCCACACTTTAAGCAAATGCGTGCGAAAGGGTGCCGATCTGGAGCTCTCGGGAAGCGATGCATATAACGGACTTGTCCTGCCGCTCGTTAAGTCGCTCAAGCACTTCGTTAAGACGATGGCACCACCTCCGACTGCGTGGTACTTCGACTGTCACCTCGCGGTAGCCGTAGCTGTCCTAGATGCTCCAATGCTGAGCGCAGGAAGCGGCGATGGAGGCATTGTACTCACGGCTGCACCTTGGGTGCGAGTTTTGCGCCACGAGTACAAAGAAGGAGACCATCGGTTTGACCGGGAAATGATGTGTTTCATCGATGTTGTGCACAAAGACTTCTTTGGGACTTATTTGAAGGAACATCTTGTTCCGTTTGCTGAGCAGTTTGGACAGTGCGTTCTTCGACACCCCACAGAAGTCGCGGTAGGCACAGGCTTCATTTCCGGGATGGAAAAAGATAGTTGGAGTAATTTGGAGGAGCGTTTGAAACCGCGGCCATTTGTAAATGCACGGCGATCCTCCCGAATAGCGGGAAATATTTTCAAAGCGCTGTTTGGTCGACTTTGGAGGTGAAATTGCTGCCTAACTACAGGTCGAACGGACGGGCCGCCAGCGTCCTTCCATTTTTCAACATCGTGCTGGCCCGCCGTTCACCAAAACGTTAGACGCCCTGGAGGGTGAGATGCGCAATCTAGTCAGGACAATCGTCCGGATCTGGCTGGGTCCACCCATTGGCGCCAGAATCAAGCAAGGGGGCTACTCTACAGAGTATTTGCAACGTGCGTGGCGCGAACCGTCGTACGGCTTGTTGCGTCTCACGCGACTCGTGGTTCCCGTCGTCAGCTGGTTCCAGACGACTCCTCTGATTGATCAGCCCCTCATCTGGGCGGAGAGGGCCGTAAACGTGTTTCGGTCTCGCCTCCGCTACCCATTGGTGGATTGGAGCAAGCAGAAGCGGTGCGTGGGCGGTTGGCGGGACTGTCTGCACGTGCTTCGCATCGTTTTCTTGTTCGGCACACTCATTGGCTGGTGGTGGGATCCGCGCTGGATGGATTACTTTATTGGCTATCTAATCGCGGACATGGTGGTCGCCTGCACCGGCGGAGTGCTGGTGTGGAGCGAGGATAGTTTAAATCCCGACCGGACCCTCCTACGCGGCCTACTCAACTTCGGGGAGGGAATTGTTGGTTTTGCGTCCCTGTACCTCTACTGCAACTGCCTAACCACGTCTTGTCAGTCGGGAAAACTCGTGCCAATCACTCCTGGCGAGGCCCTGTACTTCAGCGCCGTTACGGCCGCAACGCTCGGATACGGTGACTTCGTGCCCCTGAGGTCGGGGCCCGGCTACACACTCGTGGTGTCACAGTTGGCCGTCTCGTTCCTGTTTGTCGCGTTCTTTTTGAGCGCCTTCGTGTCGGCGGCTTCTAAGGACGGCGGAAAGGATGGCTCATCACGCTGACCACTGTGGAGGTCGTCTAACTGTCTCGCCTCTGGGAGGGTGGGTAAGCCCTCGCCTTTAGGCGACGCCTTCAAGGTTAATAGTCCGGTCGCTCCCCCAGCTGAAGCTGGGGGCTTAGGGAAGCGGTTGAATAAGCGTCTGGGAGAAGAACTTGTGACCTGTACTAAAGGCACAAAGGCTGATGACACTGCTGCAGCGTGTGCGCAGGAAAGCGGCTTGTCGTGGCGACGCAGAGTGTGAGTGTACATAGAGTGTGAGTTCGCCCTTCAGCCGGCTTTAGCCGGGAAGGAACCCACCGCCTTTAGGCGGTGGTTCTCAGTATTCGCGTGGAGCGGACAGCGAGAGATTGCGGTTGCGCCAAATCTTCATGTGGAAACGCCGCTCACGCGAAACGTTAGACCGCAGGAGTCACACAGGAGGAGCTATGGCTGATTGGAAAGACGTGGAAGGCCGGGCAAGGGAAGAGACGGCGTTCGCGAAAGAAGCCGCGGACAAAGGTGCAAACCAGATCGAGCAGTTTTATCCCGAGCTATATCCCTCATCAGGCGCCTGTTCCTTCACGAACACCCTCGGCTCGTATCTAATCCCAGATCTCCTTACGTCCCAGGGAGTCGTTATTGATCTCTACGACTGGCCATCGCCGGAGTCCTTGATCAAGGTCTACGGTGTAGACCTACCGTTTCTCCTTACCTTGCGCGACGCGAGGCTCGTTAAGATCTGCGCGAACCTTCCCGCTGAGCGGTACAAACCCTATTCGTGGCTCTTTCCGCTCTTGGCAGACAAGCGAACGATCTTCAGGTCTATTCGTACTCCAGCGTTCTTTTCCGCGATTGATCCAGAATTTGGGGCCCGGCGATCTGCCCGCGAGACGAGCCTCAACCAACACTTTGCCGCGCTCCCTTGGGATGAACTTCAACAACTCTGTGCGGCGGTTAAAGCGCCACATCCACCACGCGATAGCGCGGCGCTCGCGTCGGTGCTCTCGCATTGGCTCGAACGGTTGGCGTCTATCGATCACGAGGTAGCCGAGGGCATCATCGATGGGTTTGAGCGACACGTGATCGAGCGAACGTCTGAGTTGATGCGGCTCCAACAGTTAATAGTGTCGCCCTATTCGGCATATCTGGGTGCGATGATGAAAATCGAGCGCAACGAGTGGGCGAGCCTATTTGGGGAAGAGAGCCTGGATGACGCTATTTTAGGCGGCCAGGTCCGGCTTCGGACGCTCAACACCTATTTTTCGGAAGCCCAACTGAATCTTGACGGGGTGGATCTGACGAGCGAGGGGTTGTGGAATATGCTTCGCCACTCTGAGCGGCAAAAAATAATCGACCACTTGGCCGACGCGGAAAAGAAGGCGGATCTGTTGGCCGCCGAAGAGGAGATCCGCATCGGGCTCGTAGCCGGTGGAGATCGGGATCCTACTCGGGAAAGCATCCAAGCCTACGTTGAAAAGCTCGAAAGCGAGGTCGAGAACCTTCGGAGACTCAACGACGTGCTCGGTATCGCCGGGTCCACCGTGTTCGGTTACATAGTCGGAGGAACAGCGTACGAGAGCCTTGTCGCTGGACTTACCGTCGCTGGCGGCTTCTTCTCAAGCAAGTACCTACTCGGGGATCGTATCAGGCGTGTCACCGAGCACGTGATCGGAAAGCTTCGCGTGGTGCGTGTGTTGGGCAAGCGTGACAAGTAGACGGTCGGCCTGCGGTCTAACAAATGGGTTGAGAAGGACGCGGCGGACCGCGCCTCTCACCCAAAACGTTAGGCTTCAACGAGAAGAAGATAAAATGGCGAACAACCAACAAATGCAAACCCATTTTGCAGTCAAGGTTACTCCGCAGGAGATCCTCATTCCCAGGCAGGAGGGTAATATGTTTCAGAAGTTTAGCGGTTCAAGAGTTGAGGAGATCAGGGGCCTCGTTCCTTTGACCATTTATCTCTTAACCCTCTTGTCCGTGGCGACGCCCGTGGCAGCTCAGGCCCCATTCTACCAGGCCAAGAGCCTTACCATTGTGGTGGGAAATCCAGCCGGGACTGTCTATGACTTTTACGCGCGTCTCCTTGCCCAGTATATTCCCACGTACATTCCAGGGAATCCCAACATCATTGTGCAGAACATGCCCGGCGCAAGCTCCATGATTGCCGCCAATTACATCTACAGAGTAGCGAAACCCGATGGTTTAACTATCGGGGCACTGTACCCTGCGCTTTACTTCGATCAGGTCGTCGGACGCAAGGAAGTCCAGTTCGACTGGGCGAAGTTTGCCTGGATCGGAAACGCCGCCAAGGTTCAAAATTTCCTCTACATGCGCGCCGACACCCCATACAAAACCATCGAGGATATCCGGAAGGCTAAAGAGGCCCCGAAGTGCGGCGCCATGGGAACCGCGGCAACATCGTACTACATACCCAAGCTTTTCGAGAACGTCATTGGCACAAAATTCAATATCGTTACGGGCTATCCGGGTGGAAGCGACGTCGATCTGGCTGTAGAGCGGGGAGAGGTTGCCTGCCGTGTCTTCACGATCGATGCCTACTTCGCGCGGGAGCCATTCGATAGCTGGCGGAAGAAGAATTTTGTTCGCGAACTCATTCAGGACGGAAAGAAAAGGGACGACCGGTTGCCGCATGTGCCCACCATCCATGAACTCATGGATCAGTACAAGACTCCAGAATCTGGCCGTCGGCTCGCCACAGTCCTCCTGGCCGCTGGTGAGATTGGCCGTCCCTATGTTGGTCCTCCAGGGATGCCCTTCGATAGGGTGAAAATTCTCCGCGATGCCTTCATGAAGGCAGCTCAAGACCCGGAGCTGTTGGCCGAAGCTAAGAAGAGGAAGCTGGAGATCAGGCCGAGCAGCGGCGAAGAGCTGGAGGCCTTGGCGAAAGAAGCAATGGGGCAACCGCCGGATATAAGAGAGCAGATACGAAAGATCCTGGGAAACTAAAAAGGCGGATCTGGTAGACTGGTCCACTCCATGAGGTGTGCCGCGCGAGATATGTGGAGCGCAATGCAATGCGGGCGAAGCTCGTTGCAAGGGCAGAGGAATGGCAGTGGTCAAGTCTCTGACGATGGTCGCGGAATGATTCTAGACTTTCGGAGTTTCTATCTGAGTGGCCGGTGGATCGAGCGCACCAGTGGCTTGAATGGGTGAATGAAACGGAGAAGGAGACCGAGCTGGAGGATTCACGGTGCGGTGCACAGCGGGGGCGGACCCTTTGGCAGTGAAGATTGGGAGATTGGTAGTGCGCATGCCCAGACGGTTGGGGTTGGAGTCGGCGTTGCCTCAACGTGGACGTCCTAAGCGGTTCCAAAAAACACTCCCGACCCTTTTTTGTTCCCCCGAAGGTCATTTGGCCGCCGCGGGGTTACCTTTGTCGTTCGCCACCTGAAAATCATAATGGCAAGATTGTAGTGGCGGGTATATACTAAGTGAGGTTTCGTAAGCGAAGATTTGGTGTCGCAATGAAAACCCAACCTCGTTACAGCAAAGAAGAGTTCGCCCGCCGCGGAGATGAGATCTACGAGCGTGTGCTTCGTCCCACTCTAGAG